>DLFZ01000252.1 GCA_002482435.1 Christensenella sp. UBA7707 | reverse complement strand
AGTTTTTCTTCCACATGCTCGCCTACGGCGGAAATCACCGTATCGGCGGGCACTTCCACAAGCTCGCCCGTTTCCACGGGGCTGCGCCTGCCGCTAGAATCCGGCGCGCCAAGCTTCATTTTTTTGCAAACGAGCATGCCGCCCTCGCGCTTAACGGGGGCAAGAAGCTCCATAAACTCCACGCCGTCTTCGAGCGCAAGTTCAAGCTCCTCCTCGTCGGCGGGCATGTACTTTTTGGTGCGCCTGTAAACAAGGGATACGCGCTTCACGCCGGGGATGCGCTTCGCGGCGCGCGCGGCGTCCATGGCGCTGTTGCCGCCGCCGATCACGGCCACGTTTTCGCCCAAGTGAAGGGTTTGCGGGGCGTTTTTCGCGTCGCGCAAAAACTCGATCACGTTGATGGAGCTTCCATCAAGCTCAAGCCTGCCCGGCTCGTACGCGCCCACGGCAAGTACGATGAAATGGTAGCCCATTTCTTCAAAGGTTTTCTTGTCCGGCGCTTCCTTGCCGAATTCAAACTGCACGCCCATGCGCTCAATGAGGCGCACGTCGTTTTCGATGGCTTTGGTGGGAATACGGAACTCCGGTATCACATGGCGCACAAGGCCGCCCGCCGTTTGTTCCTTTTCAAACACCGTTACGGTATAGCCCGCGCGGGCGATGAAGTACGCAGCCGCAAGGCCTGCAGGGCCTGCGCCGACGACCGCAACCTTGACTTTGGCGGATTTCCTTGGCACCTTGAACGTCGCAAGGTAGTCGCGGTAGCCGTTTTCAGCCGCCACAAGCTTGGTTGCGCGGATGTGCACCGGCTCCTCGTAGAAGTGGCGGGTACACTTGTCGGTGCAGCGGTGCGGGCAGATGGTGCCCGTGATGAACGGTAAGGGGTTCTTTTCAAGGATCACTTTAAGCGCATCCGAGAACAGTCCCTTGCCGCAAAGCTCGATGTATTCCGGAATGTCCTGATGGATGGGGCAGCCGCCTTCGCAGGGCGCCACAAAGCAGTCAACAAGCGGCACCTTTGATTTAAGCTTGCGGTTGGGCAGCGGCTTTAAGGGTTTTTTCAGGTGGATGTCGTTCACGCAGTTTTCGCTTAATTTGGCAACCGCCTCAACGTTCACGCCCGCAAATTCGCCATAGACCCGCGTTTCAAGCTCCTTGGCAAGCTGGGTAAGGCGCGCATAGCCGCCGGGCTTCAAAATGGTGGTCGCCACGGTGATGGGCCAAATGCCCGCATCAAAAAGCTCCACGATGTTGAACGCATCCGCACCGCCGGAGAAGGAAAGGCGGAGCTTGCCGCCAAACTCGCGCGCGAAGCGGTTCGCCATTTCGATGGTGAGCGGGAACAGCGCACGGCCAGACATGTACATTTCGCCCGAGGGAAGTTCTTTTTGCTTCACGTCCACGGGGAAGGTGTTGGATAGCTTGAGCCCGAACGTAAGCCCCTTGGACTTTGCAAGCGCGCTCAGGCGCGAGAACATGGGCACCGCGTCGCCGTACTGAAGATCCTCTTCGAAATGGTGGCGGTCAAACGAAACATAGTCGAAGCCGAGCGAATCAAGACGCTCACGCGCAAACTCGTACCCCAAAATGGTGGGGTTGCACTTCACGAAGGTGTTGAGCCCCTTCTCCATAATCAGGTAGGAAGCGATGCTCTCAATTTCCTGCGGCGGGCAGCCGTGAAGCGTGGAAACCGTAACGCCCGTGCAAATGCGCGGCGTGATGGAATCGATGAACTTCTCCTCTTTGGGGAAGCGCTTTTTTAGTTCCGCAAGGCATTCCTTGAAGATCGGCGTTTCGGAGGCGTTTTTCATGCCCTCGATGAAGCGGTCGAGCTTTTCGGTTTTGATGCCCGCGAGGTCGTAGCCTACGCTCATGTTGAACTGGAAGCCGTCGGGCGAGCCGAGGTTCCAAAGTTTTGCGATCATCTTCAGCGCCACAAAGGCCTTGACGTATTCGTCAAACGCCTGCGGCACGGTAAGCTCGGTGGACCATTCGCAGTTGTACCCCTCGTCGTTCGCGAGGATGCACGGACGGCCGATGCACGCGGCAAGCTCCTCACCGTCCATCTTCTGCACGGTTTTAAGCTCAAAGAAGCGCGCGCCCGCGTAGTACGAGGCGATGATGTTTTGCGCAAGCTGCGTGTTGGGACCCGCCGCAGGCCCGAAGGGCGTTTCAAGCGGTTCGCCGAACAGCGTCAGGTTTTTCGCGTTCTTTTTTTGGTATGGATCTTTTACGCCAAACACCGCGCCGTGTTTTTCGCGCTCGGTGAAAAGCCAGTCCATCAGTTGGTGAAAGGGAATCGGTGTCATGCGCTCGCTCATGGTATGCGCTCCTTTCGCTTTCTCTTAGAGTGCCGCCCAGAGGCGCTTTGCGGCCTCGTGGGTTTTCGCGTTGATTTCCTGTTCGTCAATGCCCACAAGCTGCCTGTCGTGCATGAGGAGCCTGCCGTTTGCAACAACCGTTTCGCACTGCCTGCCCGCCATGCCGAAGATCATGTGGCCATCTATGTTTTCCGCGCCGAACGGGGTGAACGGCTTGTAGTCCATTACGATCACATCCGCGGCGGCGCCGGCCTTGAGCACGCCGAGCGGCTCGTCGAAGAAGCGCGACATGATGCGCGGGTTGTTTTTGAAGAGCATGGAGGTTGCCTCCATCCAGCCAACGTTTGGCAAACAGGCGTTGTGCCGCTGGATGATGAGCGCAACCTTGAGGCTTTCAAGCATATCGTAGGTGTACGCGTCGGTGCCAAGGCCAACAAGAAGGCCCTTTTTGAACATTTCAAGAACCGGCGAGCAGCCCACGGCGTTGCCCATGTTGGACTCGGGGTTGTT
>DLFZ01000061.1 GCA_002482435.1 Christensenella sp. UBA7707 | reverse complement strand
CCGTTGCCCAGATGGCAGGTGATCACTTTGGAGTCCTCGGGCTTAATGCCAAGCGCACTGAGCTTTTGAATGGCCTTTTGGGAGACGTATTTGTGCGAGGTACCGTGGAAGCCGTAGCGCCGAATGAGTAGGTCGCTATATGCTTCGTAAGGCAAGCCATACATAAACGCTGTAGCGGGCATGGTTTGATGGAAGGCCGTGTCGAACACGCCGACCATCGGCACTTCGGGCATTACCGCGCGGCAGGCACGCACGCCCATGAGGTTTGCGGGGTTATGAAGCGGCGCAAGCTCACTGAGCTTTTCAACCTCCTCGATAAACGCATCGTCGATGAGCGCGGATGTTTTGAACTGCTCGCCGCCGTGTACGATACGGTGGCCGACCGCGTCGATTTCCTTCATGCTCTTGAGCACGCCCTTTTCTGGGTCAACAAGCGCGCCAAGCACGAGCTTGATGGCGTCGGTATGGTCTTTGAGCTCCTGCTCAAACACATGGGAGTCCTTGCCCGTCGGTTTGTAGGAAGTTTTTGAACCGCTAAGGCCGATGCGCTCGCATACGCCCTTGGCGATCACATCGCCGCTGTCCGTTTCCATGAGCTGGTATTTGAGCGATGAACTTCCTGCGTTTACCACAAGTACTTTCATTTTCATGTTCCCCTTTAATGATATTTATTGAAGGCTTTGCGCCTGCACTGCGGTGATGGCGGTAACGCTGACAATGTCTTCTACGCTGCAGCCGCGCGAAAGGTCGTTGATGGGCTTTGCAAAACCCTGGCAGATGGGGCCAACGGCCTGCGCGCCCGCAAGACGCTGCACAAGCTTATAGCCGATGTTGCCCGCCTGAAGATCCGGAAATACAAGCACGTTCGCCTTGCCTGCAACGGCACTGCCGGGCGATTTGAGCTTACCGACCTTTTCAACAAGCGCCGCATCGGCCTGAAGTTCGCCGTCCACATTGAGCTCGGGCGCAAGCTCGCGCACGAGCGCGGTCGCTTTTACGACCTTGTCCACAAGCTCATGCTGCGCGCTCCCCTTGGTTGAGAAGGAAAGCATCGCAACACGCGGGTCGATGCCACAAAGGGCCTTCCCCGTTTCCGCAGAAGATACGGCGATGGCCGCAAGCTGCTCCGCTGTGGGGCACGGGTTCACTGCGCAGTCTGCAAAAATAAGCAAGCCATTGTCGCCGTAAGTAGAATCAGGCACTTCCATGATGAAGCAGCTCGACACCACGGAAATGCCCTTTTTCATTTTTATAATTTGAAGGCCTGGGCGAAGCGTGTCGCCGGTTGTGCAAAGCGCACCGGCCACCATACCGTCGGCACGGCCGTTTTTGATCATCATTGCGGCAAAGAAAAGCGGGTTCTTCATGGTAATCTGCGCCTTCTCCGGCGTAACGCCTTTCTCCTTGCGCATCTGGTAAAACTCCTCGGTATATGCCGCAAGATCCGGCGACTCGCAGGGATCGACAATGCTGATGCCGCTCAAAGAAACATTAAGCCTGCCGGCTTCTTTGCGAATTTCCGCCGCATCGCCAAGCAGCGTGACCTTGGCAATTCCATCGTCGGTAATGATGCGTGCCGCCTGAATGGTGCGCTCCTCAGAGCCCTCCGGCAGCAGAACATGCTTGACGTCCGCCTTTGCCTTGGCCTTGATTTGGTCCATGATAGCCATTGTTCGTTATCTCCTTCAAAGTTGGAATGGAACCGAAAACTTCGCTTGCATTATAACATATTTAGCGATTGGGTTGATAGCGCTTTGGACAATTCGTCCATTCGCGCTGCTTTTTACAGCAGGCCCTGCCTTATGGCTTTGTTATATTGGAATGCAGATGAATTACACATTTTGCCATACACTGCGCACATGAAATTGCATAAATTCCTTCATTTTCAACGAACACTCCAAAGGTATGCGTACTTTTTAGGCGCTTTTGTGACAATGTTGTCATTTTGCTTTCGAAAGAGATTTTACCGTTAAAAACATTGATATTCCTTAGCCGTTTTTCATTTTGCCACATTCCTTTCCAATAGTCAATGACAAATATTGATTTACAGCCGTTCCTGCAAAAAATTCCGTGCTCGACGTGGCGAGCACCTTGCCCTATAATAAACACAACATTTGCCGCAGCCTTAAGGAGTGCTTTTATGCACAATTGCGCAGGGATCATTGCCGAATACAACCCTTTCCACAACGGGCACCGCTATCAGCTCGAAGAAACGCGCCGCCTGACAGGCTGCCGGTTCGTCGCGGTTGTTATGAGCGGCAGCTTTGTGCAGCGCGGCGAGGTCGCCATGTTCGACAAATATTCCCGCACAAAATGGGCGCTCCAAAACGGTGCGGATCTCGTTTTGCAACTCCCCACGGCTTACGCCTGCGCAACGGCGGAGCGGTTTGCGCAGGGTGCTGTGCGCATTTTGGGCGGCACTGGCATTGTAGACGCCCTATGTTTCGGCAGTGAATCGGGCGACGTTGACGCAGTAAAGCGCATGGCACAGCTTTCAACGGAAGAAACCGAGCAGCACAAGCAGACCCTTTCTACGCACCTCAAGCAGGGGTTTTCCTTTCCGAGCGCGCGTGCGCGCGCGCTTGCGGAGCATCACGGAGGCCAATTCCATGAGGCTCTTTCCCAGCCCAACGATATTTTGGGCATTGAATACATCAAGGCGATCGACCGCTATGCGCAGCAAATTACGCCTTATGCCGTAAAACGCATCGGCGCGGCACACGACGCAGCGCTTTCGTGCGGTTCCATTGCCAGCGCTTCGGCACTACGACGTTCGATTCTCGAAAACGATCAAAACACTTTAAGCGCCTGTCTGCCCGAAAGTGTATCGATTGATGTTTTCCGCCTGCTCAGCGAAGGCGGAGCGCCCTACGCGCAAACCCGGCTTTCTGACGCCATTTTATACGCCCTGCGGAGGATGTCGCGGAAGGAGCTTTCCTGGCTCCCCGATGTAAGCGAGGGGCTCGAAAACGTTTTGTACCGCGGCGCGCGGGAGGCGGAAAGCTATGACGAGCTTCTTTTGCGCATCAAAACCAAGCGCTATACGCTTGCGCGGCTCAGGCGCATTCTCATTTACGCGCTTTTGGGCGTTCAAGAGGAAATTTACAAAGACGCCCTCCCCTATATCCGCGTACTTGGCGTTAAGCAAAGCGCGCTTTCCCTGCTCGGTGCGCTTGGGGAAAAAGCAACGCTGCCCGTTGTGACGCGCTTTTCGGACGCATCCACCCTGCGGCAAGGCGCAAAACGCCTCCACGACATCGATCTTCTAGCGGCGGATGTCGCGCCGCTTGCGCTTCCGCTGAAAAAAGCCGCCGCATTTGATTACAGCACGAAGCTTATCATCGTATGAAACGCACGCATCGGTCATATAGATGTACCGATGCGTACGTTGTTTCAAAAAATATTGTTTGCCATGTGCATGCTCTCATGCGCAATGCTCGTCGCCTTCAACACTGAGGCGATGCAGGCTGCGCGTGCGGGTTTTGATTTGTGGGTCGAATCCCTTATGCCCGCTTTGCTGCCGTTTTTCATATGCACCTCCTTGCTCAAAAACACGGGACTTCTTACCTCTGCAACACCGTTTGGGCTTGTTCTTTTGAGCTTTGTATCCGGCGCGCCCTCGGGCGCAAGGCTCTGCGGCGAAGCGTACGGCCACGAAGAAGCGCCTACAAAGCTTTTCGCCGCGCTCAACGTGATAAGCCCCATGTTCATTTACGGCAGTTTCGCCACCTCAATGCTAGGCATCTCCCGCATCGCAACGCCCGTAATTCTCTCCCTGCTTTTCGCAGTGGCATTGAGCCTCCCATTTGCCTTCCGCTCTGTTTCACAGAAAAGAAACATAATTGCACCGGCGGCGCTTCAGGCGCGTCCGTTTTCCGAGGCGCTGTTTGACGCCATCCGTTCCTCCATGCTCGCAGTGTTGAACATATGCGCAACCGTGATTTTGTTTATGGTGTTTTTACGCCTGCTTTTGGCAAGCGGCGCGCTTGATGTGCTCGCATACCCGCTCGAGTGGCTGCTCGGTATTCTCGGTGTCACGAAAGAACTTGCAAAACCCCTTCTCTCCGGCATTATTGAGGTATCAAACGGCTGTAAGGCACTTAGTGCGCTCGATTTACCGATTCGAATCACAGCGGCGGTTTCCGCGTTTTTCTTCTCATTCGGCGGATTGTGCGTAATGGCACAGTCAGCCGGCTTCGTCCGCATTGAAGCAAAAAAATACCTACCCTTTAAATTTCTGCAAGGCTTGGCCGCCGGAACAATCGCCTACTTTATAACGCCGCTTTTTATTACCGACATCGCCACAGTGTTTGAACCGTTTCACGAAAAAACGTTCTCCGATAATGCGCTCTCGTCCTCCATGATCTTTGCCGCCTCGCTCCTTGGCGTGGCAACGGTGGCGCTGCTGTCGGCCGCCGCGCAGCGAAAGCGAAAAAAGAACAGGCAATAAAGGTTGCGAAAGGGCGGCAGATAAATCTGCCGCCTTTTGTTTGTCAATCAATTTTATTCTTCTTCGTCGTCGAAGTCTTCCTCGTCAACTTTCTTTTTCCTGCGTCCGAACAGGCCGCTCAGAAAACCGCCGGTTTGCACTTCCTCTTCATCCTCATCGTCAAGGTCATCAAANNNNGCGACCGCCTTCAAGGGATGCCGCTCTGCCTTTACCGGCGCTGCGACAGGCGCTTGAGAGGCAGTCACTGATGCCGCGGCCTGCACGGGCTGCGGTGCGCGAGCATCAAGCTCCCTACGGTTTTGCTTGACAAGCTGTTCGTATTCTACAAGGAAACGCTCAAGGTCTTGCAGCACCTGGTCTGCATACAGCTTCGCGTTTTCATACACAACATTGGCGTTGAACTCGGCCTTTGCGGCAAGAAGCTGCGCACGTTTTTGCGCTTCTTGATAAATTTCGTCCTCAGAAACAAGGCGCTCGTATTCGTCTTTCGCTTTCACAATAAGCTGCTGCGCGGTGCTGTTGGCCTCGGAAATCACTTTGTCCGCTTGTCGCTGTGCCTTTTCGACCAAGTCGCGCGCGTGGTCGGCGGCGTTGTCGGTCATGGTTTGCGCCTCAAGCATCACGCTGTTGGCACGGCGAATGTCCTCAGGGATCGTAACTTTGAGATCACCCATCAAATCCATGATCTCATCCATGTCCACCAAACGCTTGTTGCCGCCGCCAAGCTTGGGGCGGGGGCTGTTTTCAATGGTTTGCTCTATTTGCTCAAGTATGGCAAAAATCTTCAGGTTTTGAGAATCCATGCTCATCTCTTTGACAACCTTTCTGCGATGATATTTTTTATAGCATCAGGCACCAGCCCGTCTATATTGCCGCCGTANNGAGCAGATTTCGCGAACCAGCCCCGAGCTTATGAATGCAAGCGCCGGATCCGCCGCAAGGTAAACGGTTTCTATATGGGGCGCAAGGTGGCGGTTTGCCGCGAACAGCTGCGCCTCGTACGAAAAATCCTCAGAAGTTCGGAGACCCCTTAACAAAGCCGTTGCGCCACATTGCCCCGCAAAATCAACCAATAACCCGTCAAACGCGCGCGCTTCCACATTTTTGACGCCCACCGTTTGGCAGGCAAGCTCAATGAAAGACTTTCGCTGCTCAAGGGAAAACACATGGTGCTTTTGCGCATTGTTGAGCACGCCAACGTAAAGCTTATCGCACAGTGCAGCGCCGCGCTTTATAAGATCCATGTGCCCGCAGGTAAGCGGGTCGAAGCTGCCCGGATAAACAGCAATGCGCATCAGCCGCCCTCCCCGACGAAGAATGATACGGCCACGTCGCCGTAGCGGCGACTGTCGC
>DLFZ01000092.1 GCA_002482435.1 Christensenella sp. UBA7707 | reverse complement strand
AAGGGCCGCATCATCGGCCGCGAAGGCCGCAACATTCGTACGTTGGAAACGGCTACGGGCGTTGATCTTATCATCGACGACACACCCGAAGCTGTGATTCTTTCCGGTTTTGACCCGGTGCGTCGCGAGGTTGCACGCATCGCACTTGAAAAACTGATTCTCGACGGGCGTATTCATCCTGCCCGCATCGAGGAAATGGTCGAAAAGGCCAGAAAAGAAGTGGACACGCAGATCCGTGAGGCCGGTGAACAGGCCGTATTCGAGGTTGGCGTTCACGGGCTTCATCATGAGCTTGTGAGGCTTCTTGGTCGGTTGAAATACCGCACAAGCTATGGCCAGAACGTGCTCAAGCATTCAGTTGAAGTTGCGCACCTTGCGGGGATCATGGCGGCAGAACTCGGTGCAAACATATCGCTTGCAAAACGCGCAGGCCTTCTGCATGACATCGGCAAGGCGGTTGACCACGAGGTTGAAGGCCCGCACGTTCAAATCGGCGCGGATTTGGCCAAGAAATATCGCGAAAACAACCAGATCATCAACGCCATCATGGCACACCACGGCGACGTGGAGCCTACTTCCATCGAAGCGGTGCTCGTACAAGCGGCCGACGCCATTTCTGCCGCGCGCCCAGGTGCTCGCCGCGAAACACTTGAAAACTACATCAAGCGCCTTGAAAAGCTTGAGGAAATCGCAAACTCGTTTGAGGGCGTAGATAAATCCTTCGCCATTCAGGCCGGACGCGAAGTGCGCATCCTTGTAAAGCCGGAAAACGTGAACGATGCCGATACCATTATTATGGCGAAGGAAATCGTGAAGCGCATCGAGTCCGAACTCGAATATCCCGGCCAAATCAAGGTCAATGTCATCCGCGAAACGCGCGCGGTGGAATTTGCAAAATAAGGCGTTGCGCCACAGTTAAAAAAAGGATATGCTTTTTAGCATATCCTTTCTTTATGATGGGAGATCTTGGAGGAAACATGGAAAACCGCATTCCCGTTGCCGATGCGCACAGTGACTTTCTATACTATATGGTGCACGGCGGCTATGACATACGAACCGTTTCAAAAAACCAGGCGCTGAACCTTGAAAGGCTTCAACAAGGCGGCGTTTCGCTGCAATTTTTTGCAGCTTGGGTAGATCCTTCAAACCGCGTTTCCTGCTTGCAGCAGGCGCTCGAATTGACGGACGCTTATTGGCGCATGCTTTCCCAAAACGAGGAGTTTGTTCCTTTCCACAAGAACTTTTTGCCCGAAAGCGGAAAAATCGCAACCGTTTTGACAATTGAGGGCGGAGAAGCCATTCACGGCAGGCTTGAAAACCTGCGGCTGTTTCATAGACTCGGCGTACGCGCCATGACGCTTACCTGGAACGCGACCAATGAGCTTGCCTCGCCGGCCATGCGGCGCGGGAGAAAAGGGCTTACAGCCTTGGGCAAGGAAGTGGTAGGGGAAATGTGCCGCATAGGAATTGCCCCCGACGTTGCGCACCTGAATGATGCAGGCATCGACGAGCTTTTAAGCATCGCCACCGTGCCGGTTTTTGCATCGCACTCCAATGCGCGCACGGTATGTGATCATCCGCGCTCGCTTTGCGACGAACACATTCTGGCGATTGCAAAGCAAGGTGGCGTAATATGCGTCAATTTTTATCCGCCGCAGCTCACCAAGGAAAAGCCCGCTGCAATACGGCACATCGCAAAGCATATTGTCCATATCGCAAAACTTGCGGGGGTTGATGCCGTTGGGCTTGGTTCCGATTTTGACGGCATGACCGACTGCCCGCCCGATATGAAGCACAGCGGCAGCTACCCGAAGCTTATCGACGCGCTTCGAAGCGAAGGGTTCACGGAAGAGGAATTGCGGAAAATCGCCTACGAAAACCTGCGAAACTATATGGTGAAATTCTGCTGAACTACCTATTTGAGCTTGATCGGAACATAGATTTCAAGCTGCGAATACCCCATGGCCTTACCTGCTACAGGAGAAGTAATTACATGAAACATGGTATGGCGGTGACTTGTTTCATCGAGTGCGAAATAACCCGTATCCTCAACCCAGCTTTTTACACCCTCGTGAACGCGCTGCCCATCTTCATCGTCACCATCTTTTGAAACCGCTGCGGCAAAAAGCCCGCCCTCAAACGACACAAGCTCGAAGCCGCCCGTGTCCGATGCGCCTTCCTCCATGGCATAGTACCACACCAGTCCATGATGTTCAGCATCAAACCACATGAAATCGCGCGGGAAAAACTTATCTCTACGGTGTTTGTCGACCTCCGACCACCATGCGTCAAAGGTTTGTAACCCTTCAAAATCCTTATGGCAGCCCGAGCTTGCCATATTGCAAGCAGGTAACTCGACAATTCGCACATCGGGCGCTTTTTTCAGCCTTGCGGAAACGTCCATAAGCTTAAGTACAGGCGAGGGGTTTCCTTGGTACTCCACGTTGGCCAACTGTTCAATTTCCTTCGCTTTTTCATAAAGCTGTTTGATGTCCGAGTCCTTATGAAAGTCAAAGCGCTTGATTTGCTCGATGAATTCAAGCATAACCGCTTTGAGCTCATGCAACAGCGCGACTTCATCGTCGATGTCGTCAACTTTTTTGGAGAGCACTTCGAGAACGGCTTCCGAACCCTTGGCGTCAAAGATATGCTGAATATCCTTGACACTTATGTTGAGCTTACGAAGAATCAGAATTTGCTCAAGTCGCTTGATCGCATTTTCGTCGTACATGCGGTAGGCATACTCGTCGTTTCTGATGCTTTTTATTAGCCCCATGTCCTCATAATAGCGCAGCGTTCGGGCAGAAACATCGTATTTTAGAGAAATATCGCGTATTTTGATCAAATCGCTCATAAGTTTACCGCCTCTTTTAAAGATGATAAAAGCATAAACGGTTCCCCAACAGAAGAGTCAAGCGGGGGAGAGGGAAACAAGAAAAAGAAAGCGCCCTTGAAGCTCAAGAGCGTTTCACATATGAATAACTGGCAGGGGCAGAAGGACTCGAACCCTCAAGAACGGTTTTGGAGACCGCTATGTTACCATTACATCATGCCCCTATGAAATTGCAACGTTGGTATTATAGCATTTCCGGTTCATCCATGTCAATCAAGAGAATATGGTTTTGCCTAAGTGACCGCAAATGTTATAATACATGCAGACATAAAAAAAGGGGCTTTAAATGTGAAAAAATTAACAATCTATACAGATGGCGCATGTTCCGGAAATCCTGGGCCTGGCGGCTGGGGCGCCATTTTGATGTACAACGAAACACAAAAAGAGCTTTCCGGCGCAGAGCCCCAAACCACCAACAACCGTATGGAACTTTTGGCGGCCATCGAAGCGCTTAAGGCGCTAAAGATACCATGCGAAGTAAGCCTTTACACGGATAGCGCGTATTTGGCGCGTGCGTTTACGGAACGGTGGATTTACAACTGGCAGGCAAACGGTTGGAAGACAAGCGCAAAAAAAGATGTGGAAAACCAAGACCTTTGGCGGGACTTGATTGCACTCACAAAAATCCATAAAATCACGTGGGTTAAGGTCAAAGGTCACAGCGACAATGTCTATAACAACCGCTGCGATGCGCTCGCAAGAGGAGCCATTACAAAGCTGCGGGCGGAGGGGTCTGCCATGGAGCAGGCATAAACTGGCTGATTTAACTCTTGATTTTCTTGTTACTATTCGTTAAACTTGTCTTTAACGAATAGTATAAATTAAGAAAAGCATGCTGCCCCGTAGATTATAAATCGAGCCACAGTGATTTTTTAAGCTCCCCTGCCGAATCACAGTTTAGGAGGTTTCGCGTTGCCAAACGATTATGCCGGCATACAGTACAAAGAATACTTGCGCAAACTCAAAGAAGCACTTGCGGAGCTGCCGTCGTTTTGCGAAGAATTTTTTAGAGGCATTGAAAATACAACGCTCATCCGCACGCGCTATGCATACGCTGTGGATTTGCGCTTGTTTTTTAAATATCTCACCACCGAGTTTGATGAGTTCAAAAGCGACACGCTAAAATCCTTAACGCTCGCGCAGCTTGACCGTGTGACCGCTACGCAGATCGAAATGTTTTTGGGGCATATTTCGCTTTATACCAACGCGGAAAACGCCGAGGTATTCAACCATGAGCAGGCAAAGGCGCGCAAGCTTTCGGCCATCCGATCGCTCTACAAATATTTCTTGAAAAAGGAAAAAATAGAGCGCAACTCCCCTGCCCTTGTGGAGATCCCCGTGATCCGCGAAAAAAACATCATCCGTTTGGAGCCTGACGAGGTTGCAAACCTGCTGGATGCCGTGCAAAGCGGTGAAGGCTTAAGCGAAACGCAAAAAAAATACCACAGGCTCACCCAAGCTCGTGACTTGGCGATCCTTACGCTTTTTTTGGGAACGGGCATCCGCATCAGTGAGCTTGTGGGCATTGATATGGACGACATCAACTTCAACGCAAACGAGTTCTCCATCATACGCAAAGGCGGCAAGCAGGATATTTTGGTGTTCGGCGACGAGGCGCGCGCGGCGCTTCTTACCTATATGCTCGAGCGCGAAAAATGCAACGCCGCAGATGGCCACGAAAACGCATTGTTTCTTTCGCTCCAAAACAAGCGGCTTACGGTGCGTGCCATTGAAAACCTCGTCAAAAAATATGCCGCCGTGGCCACACCGCTCAAAAAAATATCGCCCCATAAGCTTCGCAGCACATACGGAACCTCGCTGTACCGCGAAACGGGCGATATCTATTTGGTTGCGGACGTGCTTGGGCACCGCGACGTGAATACAACACGCAAGCATTACGCCGCTATCTCAAAAGACCGCAGGCGCCTTGCGGCAAAAGTCGTGAAGCTGCGCGAGGATGGGCCGAAGGATTGAGCTATTCCTTATAAGCCCGAACCGCATTCGAATCGGTGCAGCATTAAGGCTGGCAGACTCGCGTTTAACTGCGTTTTTTACGGCTTGCGTGCAGCTTCGGATGCGGGGTATTGTTTTTTTCATCCTCTTGAAAAGAAGCTGCAAGCTTTGCCTCCCATTCCGCTAAAAGCTCCGGAGGGATATTTAAGGGCTCAACTTCATCCGCATCTTCTTCTTCGTCTTTCTCGTCAAAAAGCGCCGCTATGGCGGATTGCTGCTCCAACTCAGGTATAAATTCTACATCTTCTCCATCGGCGTGAAGTTCCGCCATGATCACGCGATAACCGTTTTCATCCGAATCGTCCGCAGGCTGTTCAAGGCACTTGCAGCAGTTGTCGCATCGTTTAGTGGGGTCAAGATCACAAAAATCATTCTCAAAATCGCTGTTCATCGGAAACTCCTTCGCGGCGGCAAACAGAGCGAAGAATCCCTCTTTTTCAGGAACGAACAACTGTTTGCCATTTTGTACCGCATGTAGTATACTGTACTTAGCATTATAGCACGAATCAGTATTGTTCAAAACAAAAGGTGGAACCGATATGAAGGGTTTGGGCAAAACGCAACAGGCAGTTTACGATTATATTCGGGAGTTCATTCAGGAACGCTCCTTCCCTCCCACCGTGCGCGAAATCGGAGCGGCGGTTGGCTTAAAGTCCACCTCAAGCGTTCATTCCCACCTTAAAGGGCTTGCGGATAAGGGTTACATTCGTTTAAACCCCTCCAAGCAGCGCTCCATCACCCTTGCGCAGTCCATCGCGCCGCAGGCACAGGCGATTCCGCTTGTGGGTACGGTTGCGGCCGGTCAACCCATTTTTGCGGAAGACAACATTCAGGACTATTATTCGCTTCCTACCCCGCTTCTTCATGGTGCGGAGCAGGATGAAGCTTTTCTCCTTCGCGTCAGCGGGCAAAGCATGATTGACATCGGCATGATGGACGGGGATATGATCGTTGTCCACAGCGGCATTTCCGCCAACAACGGCGACATTGTCGTGGCCCGTATCGGCGGCGATACCGCTACGGTAAAGCGCGTGTTCTTTGAAAAATCCGCCGTTCGCCTACAGCCGGAAAATACCACCATGGCGCCGATTTACGCGGCCTATGCGGACGTTGAAATCATCGGCAAGGTAATCGGGCTTCTGCGCCAGTATTAAAACTTTTCCCAGCACATAAAAGGACGCTCGAAAGAGCGTCCTTTTGCAATGCAACAAGTTTTTTACAGTGTAACCTCGCCGAGTTTTAAGAGCGCGTCGAGCGCAAACATTGCGCCCATTCTACCGTGTGCGTAGGTAAGCCCACCCTGCACATACGCGGTATATGGTTTGCACAAAGGAGCATCGGCGCTTAGTTCAATGGAGGCACCTTGAACAAACGCGCCCGCCGCCATAATGACTTGGCTTGTGTAACCGGGCATATCCCACGGCTCGGGTACGGCAAAGCTATCAACAGGTGCGGCCTTTTGTATGCTTCTGCAAAAATCGATAAGAGCCTCAGACGATGAAAACCTAAGCGCCTGAACGATGTCCGAACGCATCGCGTCGCTTGCGGGCATGGTATCCATTCCTGCAAGTTCGAACACCTTGGCAAAAAGCGCCGCGGTTTTTACGCTTTGCGCCGTAACGTGCGGCGCAAGGAAAAGCCCTTGGTAAAACGGCTGGTAGCTGCCCGCGTAGGAACCCACTTCCCTGCCCATTCCCGGCACGGTCAGGCGCTGTGCGATGCGCTCGATGTATTCCGTTTTGCCTGCGATGTAACCGCCTGTTGGCGCAAGCCCGCCACCCGGGTTTTTAATCAACGACCCGATTTGCACATCCGCACCATAAAATACGGGTTCATGCACACACGTAAATTCACCGTAGCAGTTGTCCACCACCAATATCGCCTCGGGCGATGTTTCATGCACAATCCGGAAGAAAGCCTCCATTTGTTCCGGCAAAATTGCGTTGCGCCAGGAATAGCCGCGCGAACGCTGTACATACACGACCTTTGCCGGCTGCTGAAGCGCGTTAAGCACCGCCTCAACGTCGATAGCGCCTTGTTGAGTAAGCTCGAGCTGTTTATAGGTTACGCCGAGCCGTTTGAGAGAACCGTGTTCGTTGCCGCTGATGCCAATGGCCTTTTCGAGCGTATCATAGGGCTTTCCCGTGACGCAAAGCAATGTATCGCCCGGCTCTAAAAGGCCGCTGAGCGCGGTAAAGATGGCGTGCGTGCCGGAGGTGAACTGCGGGCGAACCAGCGCATCTTCCGCTTCCAGTGCGCGCGCGAACACACGGTCGAGCGCGTCACGGCCATCGTCGCCGTAGCCATAGCCCGTGGTCGGCGTAAAATGCCGAAGGGCAATGTTTTCATTTTGAAAGGCAAGCAAAACGCGCGCCTGATTGTGCGCCTCAATGCTGTCGATTTGTGCAAGAACAGCCGCAAGCGCGGCTTCGGCATCCAGTGTAAAACGTACGGCGCTGTCGCTTAAGCCAAGCGCCGCAAAGGAAGAAATATCGATTTGGTTCAAGGTTTAAGGTTCCTCGCTTTCCGCGTTCTTTTGAAATTCAAACTGCACCGGCTTTTCCGGCGCTATGGTGGAGATGGCGTGCTTGTAGATCATCATCGGTTTTCCTCCAACTTCTACAAGCAAAACAAAGCTGTCAAACGCCTGTACCAGCGCATTTTTGATCTGAAAACCATTTGTAACATGGATGGAAACCGGAATGCATCCTTTTTTGACCGTGTTCAAAAGCGTGTCCTGTACGTTAATGGGTTTGTTCATGGTCTCCCCCTTCCAGCGCGCAAACCGCCGCTTCAGCAAGAGCCTCCCGGCCTTCGTACTGCGTAACGTCAAACCATACGATGCGCTTGTCACGTTTGAACCACGTGAGCTGTCGCTTCGCAAAATGGCGCGTTTCAAGCTTGATCGCGGCAATCGCCTCGTCAAGCTTGCACGCCCCGTCGAGAAACGCATAGAGCTGCTTATAACCCAAACCCTGCATTACGGGCATGTCCGCCGTTACCCCAAGTGCCTTGAGACGTTTCACTTCGTCGATAAGCCCTATCCGTATCATGTCATCCACTCGCTGCTCAATGCGCGCATACAGGAGTTCCCTAGGCATCGTAAGAGCGATGAGTTTCACATCGTACGGAATTTCTTCGTTTTTTTTGTTTTCAAAATCCCCGCCGAATTCGTCGATGGCCTTTCCCGTGAGTTTTACAACCTCCACAGCGCGGATGATGCGCTTAAGGTCATTTGGGTGAAGGCGGGCCGCACTTTTGGGGTCCAGCTCTTTTAAAAGCTTGTACAGTGAGCCGGGGCTTTGCGCTTCGGTTTCCGCAAGGTTTGCGCGAAGTTCGTGGTCGGATGCCGCACCCGTAAACGAGAGCGGGTAGGTCAGCGCATTGACGTAAAGCCCTGTTCCGCCGACTACGAGCGGAAATTTGCCGCGTGAACTTATATCAGCAATCGCCTGTTGCGCAAGCGTTTGAAACCGCGCGACGCTTGCGTTTTGTTCAACGGGCTCATAAACATCGATTAGGTGATGCTTGATACCCCGCCGTTCTTGAAGCGTCGGTTTGGCCGAGCCGATGTCAAACCCTTTGTAAAGTTGTATGGAATCCGCAGAGATGATTTCTGCATCCATACGCGCGGCGATTTCAACGGAAAGCGCCGTTTTACCCGAGGCCGTCGGCCCCACCAGTACGCCGATTTTTGTTTTTTCCATGTTACACCACGCGCTTAAAGAGCTTTTCAAACTCAAGCCTTGTCATTTTAACCATCACAGGCCTGCCGTGTGGGCAGGTCATGGGAAGCCCCTCTTTTTTGCAAGCGGCAAGAAGCGACTCGATTTCGGCGTTGGACATTCTGTCCCCTGCTTTGATGGCGTGTTTGCAGGCGCTTTGTATGAGCATGGCGCGCTTCACGTCAACGGCCGTAATGCGGTTTTTTCTATTGAGAAGCGCAAGCGCCTCGTGCAAAAAATCGGCGGTCTGCGGCTGGCCGATCACATGAGGCACAGCGCGCACGCTCATGGTAAGAGGGCCGAATTCCTCCATTTCAAAGCCGAGTGCCTCAAACTGTTCCATGCTGCTCAAAAGCGTTTCATATTCAAGGGGCGAAAGGCGTATCACCACGGGCATCAGGAGAATTTGCGAATCCGGCTGAAGTCCTTTTCTTGTCATCTGCTCGTAAAGCTTACGCTCATGAACGGCATGTTGATCGATAAAGAAGATATCCTCGCCCTGCTGAACCACCCAAAAGCTGTCAAACAGTGCCCCTACGATTTTGTAGGAAGATACGCCCATAGCAAGCTGCAAAGGCTCCTGCGCTGAAACAAACGCGGCATCCGGGGCAGCTTGTGGTTTTTCTTCGAAGATCGGCTTCTTTAAAAAAGAAAAATCCGCCTGTGTTTCCCGTACAACGCCGGTGGTTTTCGGCGCGCCAAACGAGCCTTCCCAAGCGGGAGCTAATTTTTGCGCATTAAGCGGCTCCGTATAGGCCATGGAAGGCAAAGATTGCTGTTTCTCATGTGTTTCATATGATTGCGAAACCGGCGTCACCGATGAAAGGGATTTTTCCGGCGCGGCGAAGTTTTCGCTTTCAGCCGGTTGGCCGAAAGTTTGCGTTTGCTCCGGTACGGGTGAAGCTTGCTCCTCCACGTTCCAAAGCCCCATGCGCGAGGGTGCGTCGAGCTGTGAAAGCGCCATGCGCGAGGCGGTATAAGCGGCGCGCACGACGCGGTCGTCATCTTTAAAGCGCACTTCAAGCTTGTTCGGGTGAACATTTACGTCCACCTCCCGGCTGGAAAGCTGGAAATCGAGCGACAGAAACGGGAATTTCCCTACCATAAGCCTGGTATCAAATGCGCGCTGTACGGCAAACGAGAGCTTTTGAGATTTAATGTAGCGCCCGTTTACAAAAAACGATTGGTAGCTGCGGCTGTTTCTTGCAACTTGTTCCGTTCCCAAATACCCGGTAATTTTCATGTACGCGTCGTCATAATGCACTTCGCGGAGGTGTGGCAAAACGTCCGCACCGTATACGCAGTAGATGGCATTGTAAAGGCTGCCGTCGCCGGTACTATGGTATACGGTTTTGCCTGCGCTCAGGAAATGAAACGCAACTTTTGGATACGATAGGATCATGCGGGAAACATAGTCGCTCACGGAGCTGGCCTCTGCACGCGCATGCTTTAAGAACTTAAGCCGTGCTGGAACGTTGTAAAAAAGGTCCGAAACCTCAATGGTCGTTCCCTCGGGGCAGCCGGTATCCTCGAGAGGCTGCATTTGCCCACCTTCCACACGCAAAAGCGTGCCGGAAAGCTCTCCCGGCGTACGTGTTTTTAAGCAAACCTTGGATACCGCGGCAATGGATGCAAGCGCTTCGCCGCGAAACCCGAGCGTTTCAATGTGTTCCAAATCTTCCGACACGGTGATTTTGCTCGTAGCGTGGGGCAAAAAAGCGGTTGTAACATCCTCCCGAAAAATACCGCCGCCGTTGTCGCTCACGCGGATGTAGTCGATTCCGCCGGAGAGGATTTCTATGGTAATAGCGGTGCTTTCCGCGTCCAGCGCGTTTTCTACAAGCTCCTTTACCACCGAAGCGGGACGCTCAACCACCTCACCTGCGGCGATCTGGTTGGCGACCTGCTGGCTCAGTACGACGATTCGCTTCATAGTTACCTCAGCTTGGCGCGCACATGCAGATCGTAAAGCTTTGCAAGCGCGTCCATGGGCGTGATGTCGTTGATGGAAAGGTTTTTAAGCTCCTGCATGATATCATCTGGCGAGGCGGAGCCAAAAAGCGTCAACTGCTGCGGTGGGTCGTTATCGCCCATGATCGCCTCGTGGTTGATATCGGCCGACTCAAGCTGCAATAAAATTTCCTTAGCGCGCGCAAGAATGCTTTCCGGAAGCCCCGCAAGGCGCGCGACCTGTATGCCAAAGCTCTTGT
The DNA here is from genome assembly GCA_002482435.1 of Christensenella sp. UBA7707. Taxonomy (GTDB): domain Bacteria; phylum Bacillota; class Clostridia; order Christensenellales; family CAG-138; genus UBA7707. The sequence goes on along the minus strand of DLFZ01000092.1, from coordinate 4,237 downwards.
CGGCACTTCCGCGTACGATCTTTCGCAAGAAAATGATATTGTCACCGAGCTCCTTTACGGAAATGCGGTAATTTTTGATGCCTGTAAGCTTGCCTTCAAGCTCCGTCAATTCGTGGTAGTGCGTGGCGAACAGCGTTTTTGCGCCGCATTTTTCGCGGCTTGCGATGTACTCAAGCACTGACCAAGCAATGCTAAGCCCGTCGAACGTGCTTGTGCCGCGGCCAATCTCGTCGATGATAAGAAGGCTTCTGGGCGTTGCGTTGTTGAGGATGTTCGACATTTCGGACATTTCAACCATAAAGGTGCTCTGCCCCGCGCTTACGTTGTCGGAGGAACCTACGCGGGTAAAAATTTTATCCGTAATGCAGATGCTTGCTTTTTTTGCGGGCACGAAGCTTCCGATGTGCGCCATGAGCGTAATGAGCGCAACCTGGCGCATGTACGTGCTTTTCCCCGCCATGTTGGGGCCTGTAATAATAAGAAGGCGGTTATCTTTGCTGTCCAAAAGGGTATTGTTTGGAATAAACCCGCCCTTTAAGGATTTTTCCACCACCGGATGCCTGCCGTCGACGATGTCGATTTTTCCGTTTTGCTGCACCGTGGGCCGCACATAGTCGTTTATGAAGGCGACCTGCGCAAGCGACTGATACACATCGAGCTTCGAAAGTAAAAGCGCGTTTTGCTGGAGCCGCGCGATGCACCCAATAAGTGCTTCACGCAATTCGGCAAACAGTTTGTATTCGAGGGCAACGCATTTTTCCTCCGCGCCTAAAATGGTTTCCTCTAGTTCTTTCAGCTCGGGGTTTACATAGCGCTCGCAGTTTGCGAGCGTTTGCTTGCGCTGGTAGGAATACGGTACCAACTGCTGGTAGGACTTTGTGACCTCAATGTAGTAACCGAACACATGGTTGTAGCCGATTTTGAGGTTTTTGATGCCCGTCGCCTCGCGTTCGCGCGCTTCGAGCTTTGATAGCCACTCCTTGCCGTTTCGTGAGGCGTCGCGATAAGCATCCACCTCAGCGCTGTACCCGTCGCGGATGATCCCCCCCTCTTTTACGCTCAAGGGCGGGTTATCAATGACCGCGCTCGCAAGAAGGCCGTAAATATCCTCCATGGGGTCAAGCGTAGCACGTGTGCTTTCAAATTCAAGTGCGGAAAGCTGCGCAAGAATCGCGAGAATGTTCGGCAGCCGCCCCAAGGAAAGGCGCAGCGCTTCGCAGTCGCGTGCATTTACGGTGCCGTAGGCGATGCGGCTGCAAAGCCGCTCGATGTCGTAAATGGAATCGAGGCTTTTGATAAGAGCCGCGCGTTCCACGGGCTTTTTCAAAAGCTCCTCCACCGCATCGAGACGCTGGCCGATTTCGTAGGCGGATTGCAGCGGCTGCTCCACATAGCTCCGAAGAAGCCTTCCGCCCATTGCGGTGCAGGTTTGATCCATTAGGTTCAATAGCGTGGCGCGCTTGCCGGCATCGGTGCGGATCGGCTGCGTAAGCTCGAGGTTTTTTCTGGTGGCGGCATCGATGCTCATGTATTTGCTGCGCTCGAGTAGTTCGATTTGATTAATGTGGGAAAGCGCGTTTTTTTGCGTTTCCTCCAAATAGGAAAGGAGTGCCCCGCTTGCGCAAAGCGCCTGCATAGCGCGTTCCTTTAAAGGCACAACGCCCTCCGCACCGAAATGCGAAAGAAGCCTTTCCTCCGCCGCGACGGGCTGATAGGCCGAAGAGGAATAACATTCCGTATAACTTGAAGACTGGATTTCCTTGATGAGGCGTTCCTGCAAAAAAAGCGCGTCGTTTGCGATGATCTCGGTTGCCTGTATGCGGGCAAGCTCGTTTTGAAGCTCGTCCTCCCAGCCCTCGCCGTGAAGCTCCAGCGCGTGAAATGCACCAGTCGATACGTCGCAGTATGCAAGCCCCACATCTTCTGCCTGAAAGAAGATGGATGCGAGGTAGTTGTTTTTCCGGTCGCTGAGCATGCTTTCTTCAATAACCGTGCCGGGCGTGATGATGCGGATAATATCCCGCTCCACAAGGCCCTTTGATAGCGCGGGGTCGGTAAGCTGCTCGCAGATGGCCACCTTATATCCCATCTCGACCAGGCGGCACAGATAGCTTTCCGCCGCGTGATAGGGCACGCCGCACATNNTGATACGGCACGCCGCACATCGGCGCGCGCTCTCCAAGGCCGCAGTCGCGGCCTGTGAGCACAATTTCAAGCTCCTTGGATGCGGTGACCGCATCTTCAAAAAAGAGCTCGTAAAAATCCCCCAAGCGGAAAAGCAGCAGGCAATCTGCATGCTTTTCCTTGAGGGTAAGGTATTGCTGCATCATCGGCGTGAGCTTCGCCGGCATTTTTTTGTCTTCAGCCATAGGCTTTAGTGTTTGCAGCCGTGGCAGGACGAGCAGCTGCCGCCGCAGCCGCCCTCATTCCCTGCGTTTTCCATGCCGATGCAGGTCGCGATCACCTTGTTGACGTTCGACATGAGCGACTGAAAGTCGTTTTGCGCATCAAGCATTTCCTGAAACAGCTTGTTTTCAAGAAGAATCGCTTGAATCCGCTCCATTTCACGCGAAGCGGCACTCAAAAGCGCCGGGTCGGCGTCTTCATCGGTAAGCGCATCCATGACCTCCTGCCGCTTGTTCGTAAAGGAATCGATCATATCGGAAAGCGCGCCGTCGGCATCTACCGCCGTCCTCGCCTCATTGAGCCTTTGAAATTCCATGGATTCGCTCAGCGCAATTCCAAGTTCCCTTGCTTTTTCGATTACCATAATATCCTCCGTACATGAATCGGTAAAAACCGTTTTTATTTTATTCGAGCGCTTCCCCGAAAAGGGAGTTGCTCTGCGTTTTTGTAATGCGTACACGCTTGAGCTGCCCTAAAAGGGTTTCGTCGCCCGGAAAGTATACCATTTTGAAGTTTTCAAGCTTGCCGTACGCCATGGGCACCGCGCGCGTGTCGCAGCCTTCCACAAGCACCGTGCCTTCCATGCAGAGAAACTTCTCGTTGCTCTTCTTTAAAAGTTCGGCTTGCAGCTCGTTTAACCGCGCAAGCCTTTCCTTTTTTACGACCTTGTCGATTTGCTCTTCCATACGCGCGGCGGACGTGCCGTTTCGCGGGGAATACATAAAGGTATACGCCGCGGAAAAGTTTGCCTCTCGAACAAGGGAAAGCGTATCCGAAAAATCCTCCTCGGTCTCGCCTGGAAAGCCGACAATGATATCGGTCGTAAGCTCTATCCCTTTTATGTTTTCACGAAGCGTGTTCACCAAACCAAGGTATTTTTCGCGCGTGTAGCCACGGTTCATCCGCTTTAAAATGCGGTCGCTGCCCGACTGCACCGGCAGATGTATATGGCTGCACACCTTGGAACATTCCGCCATCGCGTGAATGAGCTCCATAGAAAGATCCTTCGGGTGAGAGGTCATAAAGCGAAGCCGCTCGATGCCCTTTACTTCGTTTGCCATACACAAAAGCTTTGCAAAGCTTGTCTCACCGCCGTCGCCGCGGTAGGAGTTGACGTTTTGCCCCAGGAGAGTAATTTCCTTAAAGCCCGCTTGCGCAAGGCTTTCAATTTCACCAAGAATATCCGACGATGCACGGGAGCGCTCACGCCCGCGCACATACGGCACGATGCAGTAGGAACAAAAATTATCACACCCGTACATAATGGTAACGTTTGTTTGGAAGCGGCCATTTCTTTCAACAGGAAGCCCTTCGGCAATTTCTCCGTCGATTTGCGTAACGGAAAAGGTGCGCTCACCGTTGAGCGCGGCTTCCAAAAGCACGGGAAAGCGGTAAAGCTCATGCGTGCCGAAAACAAGATCCACAAACGGAAAACGCTTGAAAAGTTTTTGGGCGACATCCTCCTGCTGCATCATACAGCCGCATACGCCGATCATCAGCTGCGGTTTTTCGTCTTTCAGCTTTTTCAGCGCGCCGATGTTGCCGAAAACGCGAAGCTCCGCGTGCTCACGCACGCAGCAGGTGTTAAAAAGAATAAGATCCGCCTCAAACTTTTCGGTCGCTTTTTGGTAGCCGCAGCTTTGAAGCATGCCCGCAAGCTTTTCGGCGTCGTGGTCGTTCATTTGGCAGCCATAGGATTCGATATAGAAGGTAAGTCCCCTGCTTAAAATATCGTCATGCAGCCGTTTTGCGGCCTGTGTGCTCTTTAAAAGTTCCTCCTGAGGAACCAAGTTGTGCCTTTGCATCAAAACTCCCCTTGCTTTATGCTTTT
>DLFZ01000191.1 GCA_002482435.1 Christensenella sp. UBA7707 | reverse complement strand
CTGTTTTTCTTGACACATTACAATTGGAGGTTCCTGTTTTTGGTGCGACCGAAGGGATTCTTTGCTGGGCTTCGGCTTGCTTGTGCTTCGCGCTACGCAAGCACTCGCCTGCGCTACCCGGCCGCTAAAAACAGTCCGCAGGACTGTTTTCTTCACGCGGCTTCAAATCCCTTCTGAATAATTAACCAAATCAAAAGAGGCTCTTTCGAGCCTCTTTTGATTTGGTGCGACCGAAGGGATTTGAACCCTTAAGGTTTCCCCGACGGATTTTAAGTCCGTTGTGTATGCCGTTCCACCACGGTCGCAATGTGAATATTTTACCATGCGAGAGCAGAAAGTCAATTCAAACCAGTGCGATTCGTCAAGTTTTTCGTGTCAGAACAAGCCCATCAACGCGCCGACAACTCCACCCGCGAGGAAAAAGAAAACCGGATGCAGTTTCTTCACCTTCGGTACGAACAGCAGCCCAAGAAGCACAACATAGAGCGCGAAATTCTTCCAGTCGATCGCTTGCCAGAACCCATCAGCCACCACACCCGTGAAGATTGCCGCAGAGACGACCGACCATGCAGCCGCCGCAATCAGTCCCGTAACCGCCGGACGAAGCGTCCGAAACAGTTCCCCCACCAGCCGATTTTGCCGATATTTCTCCAGCGCGCGCGCAATCAGCGAAACAATCACGAACGAAGGAAGCACGAGCGCAAACGTTGCGATCAGTGCCCCCGGCACGCCCGCCGCGCTGTAGCCCGCAAACGTTGCCGCATTGACCCCGACCGGACCGGGCGTTGCCTCGGAAATCGCCGCGATATCCGCAAGGCGCAGCGTGCCGAACCACGCCGGATACCGTTCCATCATCGTCTGAATGAACGGCAGCGTCGCATAGCCGCCGCCGATTGCAAACAACCCCGTCTGAAAGAACTCCAGAAACAGCAACAGGTATGTCATCTGCGAATCCCCCAGACGAGCAATCCCACCACCACGGCAAGCAGCACGACAAACACGGGCGAAAGATGCAGTACGGCAACGAGGATGAACCCCGCGATGCACAGCGCGATGCCAAGCCAATTTTTCACGTTTGCGCGAACCAGCGACACAACAGCGGACGTAATCACCGCCGCAACCGCAACGCGAACGCCATTGAACGCGCTCACCATGACGGGGTTATTCCAGAACTGCATCAGCACCGTCGCGACAAGAAGGATTGCGACAATCGGCGCGGTTGTTACGCCGAGTACGGCGGCGGCAGCGCCACCCCATCCGCCGCGCTTTTGACCAATGAACGCCGCGGTATTCACGCCGATGACACCGGGCACGCACTGCGAAAGCGCGAACACATCCATCAGCTCATCCTGCGTAATCCAGCCGCGGTGTTCGACAATTTCGTGCGTCAAAAGAGGCAGCATGGTGTATCCGCTACCAAACATCAGCGCACCGATTTTGAGAAAAGAGACATACAGCGCAACGAAATTCTTCATATGCGATCAACCCTGAAAAAACTGGCGATTGCTTCCATCGATCTCAATAGACATACCATTGGTTCACATATGCGATCAAATACAATACAAACAGCGCAATGCAGGTGATGGTCGCGATTCGATCGACCGCTTTCTTCTCCGTGATCGCACCCAGCGCGAGCGCAAGCGGATAAGCCGCCGTCAGATACCGCGGACCGGAGAGCAGCCATGTTGCGCCCATGCAAACCGCGTAATACGCAATGAAGTAGGCGACGTTCGAAGCGCGAATCTTGTTCTGCGCGGCAATTACGATGCCAAGCGCCGCAAACAGATACACGATATTCGGAATCCAAAGCCCCCACAGCATCTGGGTATTGTCTGCAAAAGCACCGGTTGCGTTGCTGACCAGCGTCCCCATCGTGCCGAAGAACCAGCCGAGCTGCTGATGCCAGTGTTCGCTTTGGTACGTCAGGAATGTCGTCGCGGAACCCGTCACGCGGTAGTTGACATAGAAATAGAGCAGCAGCCCCGCCGGAATGAGCAAGAGTGAGAGTGCATTCCCTGTCATGCGCAGGCGCCACTTGTTATTTTTGCCTTGTGTCGGGCGTTCGCGGATGATGGTGCCTACCAGTTCAAAACAGGCTGGCGCAAAGAGCAATATCCCCGGCATCCTCGTAAACGCCGCGAGTAAGCCCACGATGCCCGCAACAGGATAACATTTCTTGCGCACCGCATACACGCAGGCGACCGAGAGCAGCAAAAACAGGCTATCCGACAGCGGCGCGGAGAAAAGAAAGGATGCGGGCAGAATGCAAAGATACTTGAGCGCGCGCAATGCTCCTTTTTTGTCCGTGTCCATCAGCGCCAGTTCGTAGAGCAGATATGCCGCAAACACCCAGCAAAGGTTGGAGACGATCAGCCCGCTGACCAAGTAGTTTTGTACGATGAAGTGCAGTCCTCGCACCAGATAGGGATACAGCGGAAAGAACACGATCAAAAGCCGGTCGTCGCCCGTGTTGACATAGCCGTTTTCAGCGATGTTCAGGTAATGCTGGCTGTCAGTGCCAAGCTGACTCCAGATGCTGAGGCGATCAAGAAGTCCGCCGGAATACCCCTGTTGCAGGAGCGAAAGTGCATAGGTGAATGCAAAGAGCAGCAACCGAAACAGTATCAGATAAAACACAAGCTGCAGCATCGGGTGCATGCGTTGCTTTCGCGCGCTGCGTTTGCCTTCCTGCTCCCGCAGGGGCAGCCATGGCTTTTTGCTCCATGCCGCCATCCACTGCGGAACGAACCGGATGCCAAGCAGCGCAAAGAGAAACGTGCAGATCGCTGCCGCGACGATTGCCAGCGGGTCGCGCGGCGCCTTTGTGAACACCCACTCGCCGAATGCCGCAAATAATACGATTAAGGGTACCGATGTAAACAGTACCCTTTCCCAGAGCAAATTTGATTGTTTGTTGGTCGAGTTTTGCATGAATATCCTTAGTCCCGATTTGCCAGACATGGGCCTAAAATTTCCGCCATTACGAGCCCGTGGCGCACGCCGGCGGCATTCCAAGTGAAAGCGCTTTCTCCGGTGCCTGACGTCGCAGCTACGGCTTGCTTTGCGGGCGCTTTTTCCGGCGGGCAGTCTTCGGCGGTGCCAGACGCGCTGGTTTCCTCGTGCGCGTGTCCGCTTTCGCTGCTGACCGTGACCGTATGCGTGATAGAGGTCTTTGCCTCTGTCAACGTGGTCTTTGCGGTTGAAAGATCAGGCTCCACCTCATGCGGAAGTTCTCCTTCAAACACAGGCCCGTCAAACCCTTCCTGCGAGGATGCCCCCTCGCTGGATGTCAGCACGCTTGCCTGTGTGGGGCGAACCGTCGGCGCAAGCGGCGCGGTGCGAACCGGTTGCTGCGCGCGCTGGGGTTGGGGCGCCTGCTGCCGCATGGCACGCCGACGCTCCTCCTCCGCTTTCGCTTTTTTCTGGCTATTCTTCGCGGCAATCGGGATGACCACCCAAAAGATCACGAGAAGAATGATTGCAAGTTCCATAATTACTTCTTGTTATCGGTGGGCGCGGGTTTCGTGCCCTTGCCGATGGCCGTGCGCATTTCGGTGTCCGAGTTCATGTTCTGCATGCGATAGTAATCCATCACGCCGAGGTTGCCGGTGCGGAACGCTTCCGCCATGGCGCGCGGCACTTCTGCCTCGGCTTCCACAACGCGGGCACGCATGCCGGCGACCGCCGCAATGTTTTCCTGTTCCTGCGCAACTGCCATCGCGCGGCGCTCTTCCGCCTTCGCCTGGGCAATGCGCTTGTCGGCTTCCGCCTGGTCGATCTGGAGCTGCGCGCCGATGTTACGGCCAACGTCCACATCCGCAATGTCGATGGAGAGAATCTCAAACGCGGTGCCCGCGTCAAGGCCCTTATCCAGAACCGTGTGGGAGATCTTGTCCGGGTTTTCGAGCACGTCCTTGTGGCTCTTGCTGGAGCCGACAGTGGTGACGATGCCCTCGCCGATACGGGCGATGATGGTCTCTTCGCCTGCGCCGCCGACAAGGCGGTCGATGTTCGCGCGGACGGTGACACGCGCTTTTGCGCGCAGTTCGATGCCGTCCATGGCAACCGCTGCGATGATCGGGGTTTCAATGACCTTCGGCAGAACGCTCATCTGCACGGCGTTGAGCACGTCGCGTCCGGCGAGATCGATTGCGCAGCTCTGCTCAAATCCGAGCGGGATGCCTGCGCCCTGTGCGGCGATGAGGGCGTTGACCACGCGATCCACGTTGCCGCCCGCGAGGTAGTGCGCCTCAAGTTTGTTGAGGGAAATGCTAAGCCCCGCCTTGGTGGTTTTGATCGCAGGGTTGATGATGCGGGAAGGGACAACCTTACGAATGCGCATGGCGACCAGTTGGAAAATGCCCACACGCACGCCCGAGGCAGTCGAGCTGATCCAAAGCCCTACCGGCACGAAGCTGAAGAAAATGGCGAGGAATATAATCGCCGCAATGATGATGGCGATGACGAGAAGCGGTCCTTCCATACGAAACTCCTTATGTTTTTAAATTTTTAGAAGAATAGGTTTGTGATACCGTTTACGCTTGTTGTTCGGAAACCGCCTTTACGAGCACGCGTAGACCTTCCACGCGAACCACGCGAATGCGCGTTCCTTTTTGAATGAATTCGCCGTCGCTCACAACGTCCATGCGCTGCCCGTCAAAATCCGCAGTGCCGGCGGGGCGAAGCGGGGTAAGGCATACGCCTTCGCGCCCGGAGAGCGAAAGCACGTTTTCGTCGGCCCGTTCGGTAGACTTGCCCTGAATGCTTTCCTTGAGCACAACCACCGATTTGGAAAGCTTACCCTTGGTGAGCGAACGCCAGAACAAAAACGCGAGCACCAGAAGGATAACAAGGATCAGCGCGAACGTGATGATACCGTCGGTCACGGTTTTTGCGCGCAGCACCACCGCCGCGATGAGCGCCATCACACCAAGCAGTGCCGGCAAGTGAAGGCCTGGGGTGAACATTTCGTAGAGGATCAGACCCAAACCCAACACAAGGCATAAAATCGCAGGCCATTCCCAGCCCAAAAGGTAATTAAGAACCGGATCCAAAGAAGCACACCTCCTTATGATTCTATTCTATCATACAATCATGGAAAAATTGTGAATGCGTTAACAAAATATCAATAAAATTTGAACAGATTTTCGTTGAACCAGTCCGCAAAGCCAAAGTCGGAAATGCCGCCCAGATAGCCAAGCGTCATAAGCTTAACGGCAATCACCCACAAAAGCCCCGCCGCTACAAGCGTTAACACGATGATCAAAAGCGCGAGCCCGGTGCCCCCGGGAGCGGAATCCATATCTTCGTCCTCATCATCGTCCTGATAGGGAACATCTTCATCCACAAGCAGGGAGGGAACGGCGCTTTCGACCCGGCGCGCTGCGCGTTTGCGCGTGCTTGGCACAAACAGTTCGACATCGTCTTCCTCACCCTCGGAAGCGGCATCCTCCTCAAAACGAGAAGCCTTGCGCCTGCGCGGATCCGGCGCAAAGATCGAGGTATCCTCATCTTCATCGCTTTGCGAGGCTTCCTCATGCGGCTCGTTCGCTGTGCTCCAGCGGCTTGAACGGGTATAAGAAGTGGGACGGCTTTCTTCCGTGCGGTTTTCCGCGGGAACGCTTACGCTCGGGGCCGCAGTTTCCGTTTCGGATGCGGCGCGCTCGGTTCCGTATGCACCAAACGGCATGGTGCGTGCGGTGCGGGGCAGCGAGGAAGGTGCGTCAAGCGCCATGTCGGAAGTGGGGGCGTAGTCGCGAAGCGGATACCGCTGCTCCTGCTGTTCTGCACCACGGGGTGCGGTGTAAGTGTTTCGCGAGTAGGAGGGAAGGTTGTCGATCATGCTGTCGATGAGGCGCTTATAATAAAGCTCCTCGTCGCAACAGCGCTGCGCAAGCTCAAGGACCCATTGCTCAGTGTTTTCCGGGCATTCGCCGCGCCGCGCGGCGTCCGCCATTTCACGAAGCGCCCGGCGTGTGGCGTCCTTTGCGGCGTAGCTGTCGCCGGTAATTTCAAGCGCGCGGTCATACATGGGCCTTGTACAGCGGCTCATGAGTTCTCGTAAGGCTTCTTTGTCACCCCGGTTCACGCGTTCAAGCATATATCTTCCCCTTCTTGCTAAAAATTTTGGGAAAACAAGCGAATTTTGGTGAAGTGTTTGTTTTCATTATATCGTCCGCAGCGCCAAAGAACAAGGCAAATCGGGCTGCGTCATGCCGCGGCGAGGCGCTGCATAAGCTATATGGCTATGAATGCTTACCGCCGCAGAAAAAATGTGCTTGGCGCAAATTTGAAAACGCTTTTGTTGATTGCGGGCGTTTTGAGTTTAATCGTGCTCATTGTGCGCGGCTGTTTGTTTGCCAAAACCGGCAGCAAAACAGATGACGGCGGCGCGCCGTTAAGCGGTGAGCCGCTTTATGTGTATGACGCGAAGCTCAAAAAAACCGTGCAAATGAGCCTTGAAGAATACCTTGTACATGTGGTGGCGGGGGAAATGCCCGCGTCGTTTGAAGAGGAGGCGCTTAAGGCGCAGGCGGTCGCCGCGCGCACCTATACCGTAAGGCGCATGGCCTCGCTCAACGGAACACCTTGCGGGCGCGGCGGAGCCGATGTATGTACGGACTCCACCTGCTGTCAGGCTTACAAAACCGACGCGCAATTAAGGGAAAACTGGGGGAGCGCCTACACGGAAAACCTCTCGCGCGTCCGCGCGGCGGTGGCGCAAACGAGCGGCGAAATCCTCACCTACAACGACATTCCCATTGAGGCGCTTTTTCATTCCAACTCGGGCGGCATGACGGAGGATGCACAAAACGTGTTTGCCTCGGCAGAGCCGTATCTTGTGAGCGTAGAAAGCCCGGGCGATGAGGAGGCGGCGCATTATACGGATACCGTGCGCCTCACGCGCGCAGCCGTTGCCGAGGCGCTCAACGATTTGTATCAGAATGCAAACGTAACGGCAAAAAAGCTTGAAAAGCAGCTCAAGGTGCTTTCGCGTTTTGAGAGCGGCCGCGTCAACCAAATCGAAGTAGGGGGCGCGACGCTCACCGGAAGGCAGTTTCGACAGGCGCTATCACTTGACAGCGCGAACTTCAGCCTAACGTATTCTGAAAAGTACGTGACAGTAACCACCGTAGGTTACGGTCACGGCGTGGGCATGAGCCAATACGGCGCAAACGCCATGGCGAAAGACGGGAGCGATTATAAGAGCATTTTGACGCACTATTACACGGGGGTAAAAATACAATCGATCGATTCGGTGTTCGGGGGAAAGTAAAACACATACCGTTTATAAAAAAGCCGTTTTCGGATCTGCTCCGAAAACGGCTTTTTAGAATGCGGGAAAACAGCGTTATGGAGCCGTGACTTCTGCGGAAATGTCTACCGAAACGCTGCCCTTGATCATGGCCCAAACGGGGCAGTATTTTTCCTCGGTCAGACGGATCACCTTCAAAAACTCCTCCTCGGTAGTGTTGGGAGAAACAAGGTGAAACGAGAGCGAAATGGTTTCGTAGCTCGTAGGCGGCTCCTCGCGCCGCGTCCCCTGTGCATCGATTGAAAAAGAGGAAATGGTTTTACGCATTTTATGAAGAAGCGCGAGCACTGTACCGCCCGAGCAGGTGCATAGGCTTGTTAAAAAAAGCTGCATCGCCGAAAGCGTGTCGCCCGCGCCATAGGGCGGGTTGCTATCCACCTCGATGGAGGGCTTATCGGGGAAGGTCGTCATCAAGCGCACGCCGTCGTTGACAAGGCGGACTTCCGCGCGTACGGGTTCTTTCATGTGGCGGCCTCCTTTCAAAAGTAGTGCAGGAACCGATAAACGGTTAGAGACAAGATTAATTTCTTCTTGAACGGTTGGCGATGCTCAAAAAGCGAAGCAAGGTGACGAGGGTGGAAAGCACCGCGACGACATAGGTGAACGCAGCGGCGTTGAGCACACGCTGCACGCCGGTCGTTTCCTCGCGGCTGATGTAACCGCCCGCAGCGAGCAGTTCCATGGCGCGCGTGGAGGCGTTGAACTCCACAGGCAGCGTAACAAGCTGGAACAAAAGCACTGCCGCGTAAATGTACACGCCGATCATTGCAAGGCCAAACGCCTGCATGAACGCACCCGCAATCACAATGATGGGGCCGGCGAACGAGCCGAACCGCGCAATGGGCATCACCGCGTTTCGAAGCTTGATGGGCGCGTAGCCTTCTTCATGCTGCATTACGTGGCCGATTTCGTGCGCCGCAACGGCGAGCGCGGCTACGCTCGTTTGGCCGTATACGGCCGTGCTTAACCCAACCGTATGTGTTTTGGGGTTATAATGGTCGGTCAGCGTTCCCTGTACGGCGGTCACCTGTACGCTGCTGCCTGCATCCGAAAGAAGGCGCTCTGCCACTTCCTCGGCGCGAAGGCCGGAGGAAGCGGGCTGCTGCGAAAACTTTTTGAACGCGCCGTTTACGCGTGCCTGCGCGATCATGCCGAGGATCATCACGCCGATGAGCGCAAGAATCCAGTAGTCGTAACCGCCGCCGATGGTGTTGATCGGAAGATACATAAAACTCCACCTCACAGATAAGGTATTCTTATTATACCACAGTAGCGCAGAGGATATGGTAGAATCCGCTTTTGTGCGTTTGGCCGTAAGGCCAATGGTCGTCCGCGCATCAAAAAAAGTAGAATGTCCGCTTGCGGATAGTATAGCATGGTTTTCGGGGGAAAATCGCCCGCCGTTATGGTTGTTTGCTTTTGTGTTGCAAAAAGCTCAAAAAGCATGGTACGATATCCGCCATGGAAATGCTAGGTCTTCGCGACAAGCCATTTTTAAAGCGCCTCGTGCAAATAAGCCTGCCGCTGATGTTTCAGCAGCTTTTGAACACCGCCATGTACATGGCGGATACGCTCATGCTCGGGGCATTGGGCGATGTTCCGCTTGCAGGCGCGGGTGCTGCAAACCAGCTTGTGTACGTGCTCGACATTTGCCTTTTTGGCATCACGGGCGGGGGCGGCGTTTTTATGGCGCAGCACTGGGGCAAAAAGAATGTTTCTGGCATCCGCTCCACGCTCGGGCTGTGCGTCATGCTTTCGTTTGCGTTTTGCGTTGTGTTCTTTGCGGCGGGTGTATTGTTTCCCGTTGGGGTCACGGGACTTTTCTCTAAGGAGGCTGCGGTGGCGCAAAGCGGCGCGCTCTATTTGAAGATCGCTGCGTGGAGCTACCTTTTTAAGGCGATTATCTACCCGTACAGCACCGCGCACAAAAGCGCGGGCAACCCAAGGCTTCCAACCATTACTGGTGCCATTGGCATCTCTGTGGATATGGTGCTCAACTATCTTCTCATCTTCGGAAAGCTCGGCTTCCCAAAGCTTGGCATTGCGGGTGCGGCGTACTCGACCGTAATCGGCGGTGCGCTCGACGCGGCGCTGCTTCTTTTCTTCAGTTATTATAAAGAAACACCGGCAAGAGCACGGCTCAAAGAGTTTCTACACCAGACAAAGGCGGATTTTAAGCGCTTTTGGGAAGTGACGCTTCCCGTATTTGCCGACGACGCCATTTGGGCGCTCGGCACAGTTGCGATGAGCTATGTTTACGGGCAGATGGGCACGCAGCCCTTTGCCGCCATGATGATCGTCAACACGGTGGATCAGCTTACCATGATTGCGCTGATGGGGCTTGGCGTGGGCGGCTCGGTGATGCTCGGCAACGCCATGGGCGAGGGAGATCATAAGCGCGCGCATCTTTACGGCAAACGCTTTTTGGCACTTTCGTTTACCGTTGGGCTTTTTATGACGGCGCTCGTTGCGCTCCTTGGCACGAAAATGCCGTTTTTGTACGCAAACGCAACGGCGGAGGCGCGCAACATGGCTTCTTCTACCATTCTGTCTATGGCGTTTTTACAGCCGGTATATGGGCTAAACTTCATGATGATCGTGGGCATTCTTCGCGCGGGCGGCGATACGCATGCCGCGGCCTACATCGACCTTTTGCCGCTGTGGCTCGTATCCGTGCCGCTCACGGCGCTTCTTGGGCTTTTGTTTCACGCGCCGCTATGGCTTGTGTACCTTGTTGCTGTGCCCGCAAGCCTTGTAAGGTTGTTTTTCGGGCTCAGGCGCATGAAAACCGGAAGGTGGCTCAAAACGCTCGTATA
>DLFZ01000150.1:213-4307 GCA_002482435.1 Christensenella sp. UBA7707 | reverse complement strand
GAAATCATTGTGTTCCGCCCGCTTGAACAGGAACAATCTACTGAGATTGCGCGGCTTATGCTGGGCAGCGTCGCGCAGCGCCTCGCCGCGCGCGGCATAGAGGTTTCGTTTTCCGCTGCTGCAGCTACATTCCTTGCAAATGCGGGCTTCNNACGGCGCGCGCCCGCTGCGCCGCGCCATACAACAGCAGGTAGAGGACCGTCTGAGCGAAGAAATTCTTTGCGGGCGTATCTTTTTAGGCGAACGCGTGCTTGTGGATGCGGACGAAGAGGGCTTAAGCATTGTACGTCAATCCGCACATATTGTCGAAGCTACCTAGGCAATATTTCCCACCGCGCATTTTCGAACGCACACCTTCCCCGTATGCTTGGGAACAGTTCACAATTTGTTTATGGATACTACCGTTACAAATTTAGCCGAAAATGATAAAATAATCCCGTAATCCAAACTGAAATTGACAGGGCCTATGTTTACTGCTTCCAAAAAACTGTTTTTGATCGCCTTGGCGGCGGCGCTCCTTTTTACGAGCGGTGCGGCTTTTGCGTTTCCTGCGGTTCCGCAAGGCGCGCTTTCACTTGGGGATTACGGCGAAGAAGTGGTGTTTTTACAAACGGAGTTGCAGGCGGCCGGCTTTTACTTTGGCGAAGCCTCCGGTCTTTACGACGAAGCCACGCGCGCTTCGGTGGCGGCGCTCCAAACCCTTCTTGGCGTTCGACCCGACGGCAAATTTGGCATTATCACTTATTACGCTTATATGACGGCGCTTGAACAGCGACTTATCGTTCCTTCCTATCCCGCAGAAGACCAGACTTCCCTAAAAGCGCTCAGCGGTGTTGTTATTGGCATCGATCCGGGGCATCAAGCAGCGGCGGACATTGCGCTTGAACGCGTTAGCCCCTTCTCGGACATTCTTTTAAAACCGCGCATGAGCGTCGGTGCTGTAGGTGTAAAAACCGGCGCGCAGGAGTCGCTCATTAACCTTTTGATCGCCGAGAAGCTGCAAAAGCTTCTCAGCGACGCGGGCGCAACGGTCGTTATGAGCCGCATCTCGCAGGAGGTTTCCGTTTCCAATGCCGAGCGCGCCGCGCTTATGAACCAAAGCGGCGTTTCGCTTTGGATCAGGCTCCATTGTGACGCCTCCAGCAATGCTAACGTTTCTGGGGCCTGCGCGCTCACCCCTTCCTCCGACGAGTCGCCCGCCATTTATAACCGCAGCCTTTCTCTTGCACAATTTATACTCGACAGCTTCTGTGCTTCCACCGGTGCAAAAAACCTCGGAGTATTTGCGCTCGAAAACCAAACCGGTTTCAATTGGTCGCAAAGCCCCGTTGTAACGCTTGAGATGGGGCACCTTTCAAATGCTTGCGACGACGTACGGCTCAATCGCGACGCTTATCAAAACGCCTGTGCAAAAGGAATTCTCAGCGGTATCGCAGCATACCTTGAAGCCGAACAGGCGCAAAATACCCAATGATCGAAGGGAAAAGCTTGCAAAAAAGGCACTCGGTTCGGCCGCGCGGTTCGCGGCTCGTTTTTTATGGCGCAGCGTTTTTTATGCTTGCGTCCGTTTTTGCTTTTAGCTCCTGTTCCTCTGTAACGCAAACGCCTCTTACCTCGCCCGCAATCTCCCCTTTGGCCTCGCCTTTTGTATCCGTTTCACCCGGCACTGACTCCTCGTCATCTGCGCAAGCCCCTTCCGCCTCCCCCGCCGCTTCCGTTCCCGGCGTTGATGGAACCTCCTCTACGCCCCTGCCCATCAACCCGGTGCGGCTTTTTTACCTTTCGTTTCTTTCGGATACCGAAGCAAATCGCACTGCATTTGAACATGCGCTTTCAAAAAGCGGCATCGACGCGTTGCATGCACTGATGGAGCTTTGCGAGATGGATGCTTACCTTTCCAAAGCACCTTTGAGCGTCGGCAGCCTTCTTTTCGAAGCAAACGCCTACAACGGCGCTCTATCGGCACCGCAGGGCACGGGCAGCCTAAATCCGGATTCAGGACAATTCACGTTTTCCTATGCGAGTGGCAGTGTACTTTACGGCGTGCTGGAAGAGAACCGCATGGGTTGCTACGCGCTTGATTCCGGCGGTGGGTTTGTATACATGGTTCGGATGGAAAAAATTGAAAGTGGCTGGCTGGTTTGCGTGGATACGGCGGATCGGCGGATTTTGGCGCAATGGGGCGATACCAATCGTTTTGTAAGCTTTTCCAATATGTTTGATCCATATTTGCCCCAAACAAGCCAAGATGGCGCTTCCTCGTGGGGAGCGTCCTCTCCGGTGATAAATTTTGCGGTTGAAAACTGGTACGACTTTTCATGGGATGCGCTTTCAAGCGGCGCGGTCTCCATTTTTTCCGTTGCTGGTGAAACGCTTACGGTTTCTTCTGCCCCCTGACTGCATTTCAATTTTAAATATACAGAACATTTCGCATCCGGTTTCGGATGCTTTTTTTGTATGCGCAACTTACAAAATGGACTGCTTTTGCTGCCATATTTTGTACAAATTCATCCACCAAATTGGCGCATTGGTGTGATGATACGGTCAAAATCCATGGATATAATGAGAGCATCATAGAAAGGAGTATTGATGTTATGGAAAACTGGTATAGCAACCAAGAACATACGCCTGTAAACGAAGGGTCTTCCGCTCCCACTGCCGGCGCACAATATATGCCCGCTGAACCTGCGCGCCCTAAAAAGCAAGCAAAGGCTGTTACCTGGACGCAAATGATTGTGGCACTTTTGGTGGTCGGTCTTTTGAGCGGTGGTTTGGGTGCGCTCATCGTAGGCGGTTCCCAAAGCAATTTTCAGCCTTCAAACGGCGCCGCGGTGCTTGCCACGCCTGAACAAAGCACCTCCNNCCTCCACCCCCGGTGGCGGCGCAAATACAGCTTCCGCAGCTGCTCCGTCTTCCGGCATTAAAATGAGCGGCTCTGCAACCGCATCCAGCTACGATTCCACCACACAGATGCTCCAAAACTCCATGGCGAGCGTTGTGGGCATATACATTGAACAAACTGCCTACAGTATGAACGGGCAGAAAACGACCGAGGAAACCGGAAGCGGGTCGGGCGTGATCATCACCTCCGACGGGTATATCGTTACCAACAACCATGTGGTGGAGGGTGCAAGCGGCCTAAAAGTGTACCTGCAAGACGGCACCGAATACGAAGGTATGGTTGTGGGGACGGATGAACTCACTGACCTTGCAGTTGTAAAAATTGAAGCGACCGGCCTTCCTGCGGCAACTTTTGGCAATTCGAGCAGCGTGCTCGTAGGTGAAACCGTGTACGCCATCGGCAATCCGCTGGGTGTGTTTACAAGCAGCGTTTCTGCTGGCATCGTAAGCGGCCTAAACCGCACGCTTGAAGTAGAAGGCCAGAGCATGACCCTCATGCAGACAGACGCTTCCGTCAACCCGGGCAACTCCGGCGGAGGCTTGTTCAACGCAAACGGCGAGCTGATCGGCATCGTAAACGCGAAGAGCCTTGGCGTTGACGTGGAAGGCCTCGGGTTTGCCATTCCCATCGACGACGCAAAGCCCGTGGTCGTTGATCTGATTGATCTTGGTTATGTAAGCGGCAGGCCTTTCCTTGGCATCACGCTGCAGGAAATTAACCTTGTGGAATCCTCCAGCAACAATCAGGGCGGCTACTTCCCCTTCTACATGCCCTCCAGCTATGTGACCCGCGTACAGGTGATGTCGGTCATGGAAGGCGGTGCGGCGCAAGCGGCAGGCATGTTGGTAAACGATATCATCCTTGCCATCAACGACACGGAAATCAACGGTTCAAGCGAACTTGCCGCGGCGCTGTATGAATATAAAATCGGCGATGTGGTAACAATAACCGTGCAGAGGGGCAGCGAACAGGTGGATTTGCAGGTCACGCTTGCGGAGCGCCCCGCTACGGCAACCAACTGACGGTCATTCCGACGGGAGCCCCCACTCCCACGATGACATACCCCCAACCATCTTGATGCCGTGGCTCCCCAACACGGCAAAACAAAGGAGCGGCCCGTAGGCCGCTCTTTTGCTTTGAAAAACACACAAAGTAAAATGGTTTTACTCAATACACAACACCCATGATCACA
>DLFZ01000150.1:0-165 GCA_002482435.1 Christensenella sp. UBA7707 | reverse complement strand
TCCGTTTCGGCGTACACGCCGCCAAAGCCGGAATGAACGTTAAGGAGCCTCGGCCCCTTAACAATCCCCGGGTTTACTAACAAACTGAACAAAAGAGCGGCCCGCAAGCCGCTCTTTTGCTTTGAAAACACGCAAAGTAATTAATACACAACACCCATGATCACA
>DLFZ01000023.1 GCA_002482435.1 Christensenella sp. UBA7707 | reverse complement strand
TTGAAGGCGTGCCGATGGGCACCAGAAGCGGCAGCATTGACCCCGCCATTGTTTTCTACCTGATGGATAAGCTCAACATGGACCCTGAGCAGATGAGCGGCTATCTGAACAAGAAGAGCGGTATGCAGGGCATTTCCGGGCTTTCGAGCGACTTTAGAGACCTTGACGATGCCAGCAAAGAAGGCAACGAGCGCGCTAAACTGGCGGTCGATATGTTTGCCTACGGCGTGAAAAAGTACATCGGCGCCTATGCTGCCGCGATGAACGGCGTTGACGCGATTGTATTTACGGCGGGANNAGTGCGCGAGCGCGTGCTGACGGGTCTTGAATACCTCGGCGTGGTGGTGGACTTTGAATTCAACCTGACTTTCCCGCGCGGCGCGGAGGTTGAGCTCACCAAACCCGAAAGCAAGGTAAAGGTCTACGTGATCCCGACCGACGAGGAGCTTGTTATCGCAAAGGATACGGCTGCCATCGTAGCGGCATCCAAATAAATAAAAGCTGTTGACAAACAATAGTACAGCGGATAAAATATTCAAGGTTATGAGGGATATTATGAAGCTCAACGTAGCCGAACAGCTTAAGCTTGCGGGAAAGGCGGCACATGCCGATCTATCCGTTGCTTTCGAGCCGCTCGACTACAGCGGAAGGATCGTCGCGTTCGCGGCACCGCTCCAATTGAAGGTCGATTACGTTTACGACGGCGACGGCTTTCATGTAAAAGGCAGGCTCGACACCGTGCTTGCTTCGGAATGTGCGCTTTGCGGCAGGTCGTTTGAAGAGCCGTTCGGCTTTTCCTTTTCGGAACGCTTCATGAAAAACCCCTCCGAGGAAGACGAATGCTACGAATACCGCGGGGAAGAACTCGACTTGAACCGCATGGTGAACGACCTCATCTTCCTAAATCTGCCTCTCAGCAGCGTATGCGACGAGGCCTGCAAGGGCCTTTGCCCCGTCTGCGGATGCAACTTGAACATGGCACGGTGCTCCTGTGCGCAGGATGGGTTAAAAACCCCGTTCTTGTCGCTGGGAACGCTGCTTAACGATGATAAGGAGGTGTAATCATGGCGGTCCCCAAGAGAAAAACTTCAAAGGCTAGGCGCGATTCGCGCAGGTCGAGCCACTGGAAGCTGTCCCTCCCGGGTATTGTGGAATGTCCGCAATGCCACGAGCCGAAGCTGGCTCACAGGGTTTGCAAAAAGTGCGGCTTTTATGACGGCAAGCAGGTTCTTAACCTCGAAACCGAAAAAAAGGCGAAAAACTAAAACAGCGCAAAGCTTAGGGCTCTCCGAAAGGGGAGCCTTTTACTTTTCACCAAACGCGGCTTCGCCGCATTCGGTGAGCTCTTCAGGAACAACCTGTGCCATGGGCACGGTCGGTTGTTCCTGAGAGGAAAGCCTTGCGAAGCAAGGCCTTCCGACGCCACCGCACATGTCGCTGGCGTCGGTTGGAAGCTTCCAGCCTGTGGCTCGAACACTAACCCATGGCAAATCTTGCAAACACGGCGCGCGGCATATATACTAACTTACAAGGGTCGCCTAAAACGGCGGCGCTTGGATTTTTTCGGCATCATCTTTTATTTTATGAAATGGGGTAAACACATGAAAATCGCGGTAGACGCATTTGGCGGCGACAACGCGCCCCAGGCGGTGGTGGAGGGCGCCGTGCAGGCACTCCAAAAAGCACAGGGCTTTTCGGTGCTGTTGTGTGGCGACGAGGCAAAAATAGCGGAGGAGCTGAAAAAATACAGCTACGACGCGTCGCGTGTGGAAATTTTGCACGCGCCGGATGTGATCGGTTGCGATGAACAGCCGACCATAGCCATCAAGCGTAAGAAGGATTCTTCGCTTGTTAAGGCGCTGGAGGCGCTGCGCGACAAGCGGGTGGACGCGTTTGTTTCAGGCGGAAGCACCGGCGCGGTGCTCGCTGGCGCTACGCTTGTTGTAAGGCGCTTAAAGGGCGTGAAGCGGCCTGCGCTTGCGCCGCTTCTTCCCACGAGGAAGGGTTTTGTGCTTTTGATCGACTGCGGCGCGAATGTCGACAGCAAGCCTTCCTATCTCCAGCAGTTCGCCGTGATGGCGGATGCGTACATGCGCGACGTTGCGGGTGTGGAAAAACCGCGTGTAGGGCTTATCAACAACGGCGCTGAGGAGGAGAAAGGCAACGAGCTTACCAAGGCGGCGCATCAGCTTTTAAAGATAACGCCTATCAACTTTGCAGGCAACTGCGAGGCGCGCGACATCCTCTCTGGCGAGTTTGATGCTGTGGTGTGCGACGGGTTCATCGGCAATGTTGTTCTCAAGTATACCGAAGGGCTTGCCGGTACGCTCATGGGAATGATTAAGGACGAGCTCATGGCGGACACGCGCTCCAAATTCGGCGCGGCGCTGAGCAAAAAGGCGTTTTTGCGCGTCAAAAAGAAAATGGACTATACAGAGTACGGCGGCGCGCCGCTTCTTGGCATCGATGGCTGCGTCATTAAGGCGCACGGCAGCTCCAACGCAAAGGCGTTCAGTGCGGCGATCCTTCAGGCAAAGAAGTTTTACGAGGCGGATGTAAACGGCGCAATCGCGCGCGCGGTAGAAACGCTACCCTCGATAGAGGATTGACAGCGCGGCCACTTAAGGCTAAACTATTCAGGAAGCAATTATTCTTTCGTTTCGCATTTTAGTTTGGAAAGGTGGTGCAGTGTTTTGCAGTTTGAAAAAGTCCGTGCGATTATCGCAAAGCAGCTCGATATTTCCGAGGAGAACATCAAGCCCGAGTCCAACCTCATCGAAGACCTCAAGGCGGATTCTTTGGATGTTGTTGAGCTCGTGATGGATCTTGAGCAGGAGTTCGATATCGAAATTCCCGATGATGAGCTTCCCTTGATTCGTACAGTCAATGACATTATCGGCTTTATCAACAAGAAAAAGTAAGTTCTTAAGCGAATACCCGCATCAAAACGGTGCGGGTATCCTCTTATTTATGAGACATACAAGGCCGGCCATCCGCCGGCTCCCTTTTACAATAAATGGCCGGAGGAATTCCCGTGGACGAAAAGCGGGCGGAGCTTCTTGAAACACTCGAGAAAAAGCTCCAATATAAGTTTCAAAACCTTTCTCTTCTCGATACGGCGTTGACGCATGCGTCCTATGTGAAGGGCGACGGAAAGGCGTGCGCACACAACGAACGGCTCGAATTTTTGGGCGACGCCGTTGTGGAGCTGTGCGTGAGCGAGTATCTCTACAAAAACTATCCCGATATGGACGAAGGGCATATGACGCGCGCGCGTGCGCTTGCCGTGTACGAACGCGCGCTTCACCAAATCGCGCTTTCTTTGAGCTTGGGGGAGGCACTCCTTTTGAGCCGAGGTGAAGAACGCTCCGGCGGCAGGGAAAAGCCTTCTATTTTGGCGGACGCGATGGAGGCGGTGATCGGTGCTGTATTTTTGGACGGCGGCTTACCTTCTGCGGCGGAGCTTATTTTGCGTTATGCGGCAATAAGCATAAGCGAGGCGGCCACGGGTGTTACCGGAAAGGACTATAAAACCATGCTGCAGGAGTATGTACAAAAGCAGCACCTTGGCATGGTAAATTATGTGTTTACCGGCGCAAACGGTCCCGACCACAAAAAGGTGTTTTACATGCGCGTAGAAATCGGCTCCGTGGCGATGGGTGAAGGCGAGGGTGGCTCCAAACAAGAGGCAGGGCAGCGGGCAGCAAAGATGGCGCTCGAAAAGTTGACGGCCGCAACATGAACGGTATGTGGTAAAAAATTGCACAGCATTGCCGCGTGTGATACAATAAGTGGTAGTTTATAAAGGCGTGGTGTACGAATTTGCGGCTGACCAAGCTCGAAATCAACGGTTTCAAGTCGTTTGCGAAAAAAACGGAAATCGACTTTCAAAACGGAATAACAGCCATCATCGGCCCCAACGGCAGCGGCAAGAGCAACATCGCCGATGCCGTTCGCTGGGTTTTGGGCGAGCAAAGCGCCAGAGTGCTTCGCGGTACGCGCATGGAAGATGTAATCTTCAACGGTACCGAGCAGCGCAAGCCGCAGGCTTTTTGCGAAGTTACCCTTACGTTTGACAATTCCGACGGCCTTTTGCCCACTGAGTTTACGGAAGTAAGCGTAACGCGCCGCATCTACCGCAGCGGCGAAAGCGAATACCTTTTGAACCGCACTTCCTGTAGGTTGAAGGACATTGCAGCCCTTTTCCGCGATACGGGCATTGGCAAGGAAGGCTATTCCATCATCGGCCAGGGCAAGGTGGAAGAAATTCTTTCGAGCAAAAGCGGTGCGCGCCGCGCGGCGTTTGAAGAAGCCGCGGGCATTTCAAAATATCGCGTGCGCAAAGTGGAAGCGGAGAATAAGCTTGAGGATACCAAAAAGAACCTTATCCGCCTGACCGACATTTTGGAGGAGCTTGGCCGCCAGCTTGGGCCGCTCGAATCCGAAAGCCTTGCGGCGCGCGAATTTTTGAGGCTGCGCGACGAGCTGAAGGAAATCGAGGTAAACCTTTTTTTATACCAATACGATAAGCTTTCCGAGCGCATTGAAAACCTGAAAGCGGGCCTGGAGCAGTTCGATGAGGAGCTGCGTTCGCAGGAGACGCTTTTTGGCGCTCTCAGCGGCGAATGTGCCGATAAAGAAGAAAAAGAGCGTGCGGTAAGCAATACAATAAGTGCGTTACAAAACGAGCTTCTCAGGCTTTCCTCTGGCGTGGAAAGCCGCACGGGTGACGCAAAGGTGCTTTCCGAGCGCATTGAAAACGCGCTGAGGGAGCGCGAACGGCTTGAAAGTGCCGTGCGTGAAAACACGGATAGATTAAATCTTTACAAGGCCAGTCTTGATACGCTTACGCAAAACATTGAGCAGAACCGCGGGCGTTTTCAAGAAACCGAGGCAGAGCTTTTGCAGACGGAAGCCGAGCTTGCGCAATGCAATGNNCCCTTCTTGATAACCAAAAAAACAGCATCATCGAATCGATGAACCGCCTTGCGGACGCGAAAAGCCTCATCTCAAGGTTTGAAGCGATACAGGGCTCTATTCTCGACCGCGTCGCCGCGGTGGATGAAGAAGAAGCTGCCCTTTTGGAAAAAGACAAGAAGCTCGATGCCGAGGCGCAGGGAGTGCGCCGTGCGTTTTCCGAGCAAAAACAAAAGCGCGATGCGCTTGATGCTGCGCACAAAAACGCCATTACCGCATGCAACGAATTGAATGCGCAAGTGCGTTCCCTCAATGAGGAAATGCGCCGCATGGAGCAAGCGCTTGAAGCAGAGAAGTCGCGCGTGAAGGTGCTTTCCGAAATGAAGCGCGCACACGAGGGCTATTATGCGAGCGTCAAAAACGTTTTACGTGACAGCGAACGCGATATGGAGCTTAAAAAACGTATTGAGGGCGTTGTAGCGGAGCTTTTGCGCGTGCCGGAGCAATACGAAACCGCCGTGGAGATGACGCTTGGCTCCGCGCTCCAAAACATCGTGACACCTACCGAGCAGGATGCAAAATATGTGATCGAATACCTGCGTAAAAAAGAATACGGCCGTGCTACCTTTTTACCGGTTGCTGCCATGCGTGGCAGGCTTTTGAACGAGCAGGAACGAAACTCGTGCCGCGTGGACGGGTTTTTGGGTGTCGCATCCGAACTTTTGGGGTACGATGAGCGTTACCGTGGGATTTTTGAAAATCTTTTGGGGCGCACCGTAATCGTGCGTGACATCGATGCGGGTATTGCCATCAACCGCGCAGCGCACGGAGCATTTCGCATTGCCACGCTCCGGGGAGATATCATCAACCCCGGTGGGTCTATGACGGGCGGCAGCACGCAAAAGCGCGAATTCAGCCTTGTGGGCAGAGAGCGCGAAATAGAGGAGCTTACGGGCCGCATTGCGTCGTTCGACAAACGCGTCGAAGAGAAAAACAGGGCCATGGAACAGGCCAAATCGCAGCTAGAAGAGAAAAACGAGGGGATGCAGGAGCTTTTGAAAAAGCTCCATGAGCAGGATGTGGAGCTTGCCGCGCAAAAGGAAAAGCTTGACATTGTGCTGAAATACGTGCAGCAAAACCTTGATGCCATTGAGCGCGCGAGGCTTGAGCGCTCGCAGCTTCTTGATAACCTTGAAGATATCAAAAACCAGTGCCGTGAAGCGGAGACTGCGCAGGAAAACCTTGAGCAGGGCAACGTTGCCACGCGAGAGGATGTGAAGCTGACTCAGGAGGCACTCAACGCGGCGCGTGCCCATCAGGCGCTTGTATCCGAGCGAGTAACGCAGCAAAAGGTTTCGCGTATGTCGCTTGAAAAGGAATATACCTCTGCCCAAAACGAACACAAACGGCTTTCTCAGGAGGCGGGCGAGCTTAGAATCGCCGTTGCGAAAAACAGGCAAGCCTCCGAGCAGCTGACGGCGCAAATGAAGGAACTCGGCTCGCAGCGCAGCACCCTCGATACACGCATCGACGCCGAACGCAAGGATCTTGACGCGCTTACCGAGCAGCTTCATGCGCAAGAAGAGGAGCGCGAAAAGCACCTTAAGGCGCTTGACGAAGCGCGTGAGCGCCGCGAAAAGCTCAATGGAGAGCTCAACGATCTGCGCGAACGCCGCCACAAGGCGGAACTCAATCAGAGCAAGGCTGAAATGGAGCTCAAGGCGCTTCAAGACAGGATATGGGAGGACTACGAGCTCACCTACGAAAACGCGCTGCCGATGCGCCGTCAAATTGCGGTAACATCTTCGCACATCCGCGTAGACGAGCTTAAAAAAGAAATCCGCGCGCTTGGCGATGTAAACGTAAAATCCATTGAGGACTATAAGGTTGTTAAAGAACGCCACGAACAGCTGAACGTCCAGTGTGAGGACCTCCTTAAGGCGGAGGCTGATTTGCAGGTTTTGATTGCCGACCTTGTGGAAACCATGGCGGCGGAATTCAAAAAGCAGTTCCTTCTCATACAAGAGAACTTCGGCGTGGTGTTTGCAGAGCTTTTCGGCGGCGGCAAGGCGGAGCTTGTGCTGGCGGATGAAAACGACGTGCTCAACTGCGACATTGAAATTATTGCCCAGCCACCGGGAAAAAAGCTCCAGCTTCTTACACTTCTTTCAGGCGGCGAACGCGCGCTTACGGCCATTGCGCTGTTGTTTGCCATATTGAAGTTAAAACCTACGGCATTTTGTATTTTGGACGAAATAGAATCCTCGCTGGATGAGGCAAATGTTTCCAATTTCGCTGAATATGTA
>DLFZ01000212.1:7720-13266 GCA_002482435.1 Christensenella sp. UBA7707 | reverse complement strand
CCGTAGCGCTCGGCAAGCGCGTTAAAATACATGGCGGCAATGGTATCCTTCGAGTCGCTTTGCCAGCCAGTTACGGAAATGGCACCTTGCGCGAGTGAAAGCGAATGGTTGGGGACAATGATCCCCTCGTCCATTTTGAGCATCATCCCAAGGCCCATACAGGTGGGGCANNCCGAAGGGATTGTTGAAGGAGAACATGCGCGGCGTCAGCTCTTCAATGCTCACGCCGCAGTCCGGGCAGGCGTAATTTTGCGAAAAGGTGAGCTCCTCCGTGCCGTTGACGTCAATTTTTACAAGGCCTTCGCCAAACGCAAACGCGGTTTCCAATGAATCGCTCAGGCGGCTCTCAAACCCTTCGCGGATGACAAGCCTGTCCACAATGACATCGATGGTATGCTTGTACTTTTTGTCAAGCGCGGGTACCTCGTTGATGTCATAGATCACGCCGTCCACGCGCACGCGTACGTAACCGTCTTTCCTGATCTGGTCGAAAAGCTTCTGATGCTCGCCCTTTCTCGCGCGCACGGCAGGCGCAATCACCTGAATGCGCGTTCCCTCGCCAAGCGCTTTGATCTGATCCACCACCTGATCCACGCTTTGGCGTGAGATCACCCTGCCGCAATCCGGGCAGTGAGGCGTACCCATGCGGGCGTACATGAGCCTGAAATAATCGTGGATCTCCGTAACCGTACCCACTGTAGAGCGCGGGTTGTTGGAGGTGCTTTTTTGGTCGATGGAAATGGCGGGCGAAAGCCCTTCGATGTAATCGACCTCGGGCTTTTCCATTTGCCCCAAAAACATGCGTGCGTACGAGGAGAGCGACTCCACATACCTTCGCTGTCCCTCGGCGTAAATGGTATCAAACGCCAAAGACGATTTTCCCGAGCCCGACAGGCCGGTGAATACGATGAGTTTGTTGCGCGGCAGTTCAAGATCGATGTTCTTGAGGTTGTGCTCGCGCGCACCCCTAATAACGATGCTATCCTTCATAGTTGCTCCGTTGCTCCAAAATGATCCCGCACCGCATCACGGCGCGTAACTTACAAAACAATGCGGGCGGCTTTTTCGTGAGAAGCCGCCTTTTGCTATTTCCTCGTACGCTCGCGCGCGGGCTTCTTGCTGCCCGGCATGCCCGGGGCAATGCGCTTTTGCGCGCCCATTTCGGCTTCTCCGGTAAGCGCCAAAAGCTCGTCGCGAAGCTTTGCGGCAGCTTCAAACTCAAGCTCCGCAGCGGCTGCGCGCATCTGCGCGCGCACCACCTCGATGCGCGCCTGACGCGCTTCCTCGCTCATCCCCTCCGCGCCTGCGTTCCCCTTGGCGCTGATCTCGAGGATGTTGCGCACCTCTTTTTTAACGCTTCGCGGCGTGATGCCATGCTCGGTGTTATAGGCCACCTGCTTTTCGCGGCGGCGGGAGGTTTCCTGTATGGCCACGCGCATGGAGTCGGTCATTTCGTCGGCATACATGATGACGCGGCCTTCCACATTTCGCGCCGCGCGGCCCACCGTTTGCACAAGCGAAGTCGCAGAGCGCAAAAAGCCTTCCTTGTCGGCGTCGAGAATGGCAACAAGCCCCACCTCCGGAAGGTCGAGGCCTTCGCGCAAAAGATTGATGCCCACGAGTACGTCAAACTCGCCCAAGCGTAAATCGCGGATGATCTCCATGCGCTCGATGGTTTCGATGTCGGAGTGCATGTAGCGCACGCGCACGCCCATGCCGTCGAGGTATTCTGTAAGGGTTTCCGCCATGCGCTTGGTGAGCGTGGTCACAAGCGTTCGCATTCCCTTTGCGGCAACCGCCTTGATTTCTCCGAGAAGGTCGTCCACCTGCCCCTTCACGGGGCGCACGCTGATTTCAGGGTCAACAAGCCCCGTCGGGCGGATGATCTGCTCCGCCACGCCCGAGGCGAGCGAAAGCTCATATTCGGCGGGCGTCGCGCTCACGCAGATGAGCTGGTTGTAGCGCTTCGCGAACTCGTCGAACTTTAAGGGGCGGTTGTCGTAGGCGCTTGGCAGGCGGAAACCGTATTCCACAAGGCTTTGCTTGCGCGAAAAATCGCCGTGGTACATTGCACGTATCTGCGGAATGGTCACGTGCGATTCGTCGATGATCATCAAAAAGTCTTTCGGGAAATAGTCGAGCAGCGTAAACGGCGGCATGCCCGGCGTGCGCCCGTCAAAGTAGCGCGAATAGTTTTCGATGCCCTGACAGTAGCCGATTTCGCGCATCATCTCCATGTCGTAGGTGGTGCGCTGTTCGATGCGCTGCGCCTCAAGTAGCCGGTCGGAATCTTTAAATTCGCGGATGCGGTTTCGAAGATCGTCCTCGATCTGTCCGAACGCGCCCATAAGCTTTTCACGCCCCGTGGCATAATGCGACGCGGGGAAAATGGCAACGTGCAAACGCGTGAGAAGGATTTCGCCCGTTACGGTGTTGATCTCGCTGATGCGCTCGATCTCGTCGCCGAAAAACTCAATGCGAAGCGCCTTGTCCGACCAGTTCATGGGGAAAATCTCCAGAACGTCGCCCTTGGCGCGAAACGTGCCGCGCGCAAATTCCATTTCGTTGCGCTGGTACTGAATGTCTACCAGGCGCTTCATCACAACGTCGCGCTCGATGCACATTCCCTTGCGCAAAGAAATGCTGAGCCTTAAATATTCCTCCGGGTCGCCCAGCGCGTAAATGCACGAAACCGACGCCACGATGATCACGTCGCGCCTCTCGTTGAGCGCGCAGGTGGCGCTGTGGCGAAGCTTATCGATTTCGTCGTTGATGGTTGCGGCTTTTTCGATGTAGGTATCGGACGCGGCGATGTACGCCTCCGGCTGGTAATAGTCGTAGTAGGAAACGAAATACTCCACCGCGCTGTCGGGGAAAAACTCCTTGAATTCCGAGCAAAGCTGCGCAGCGAGGGTTTTGTTATGCGCAAGCACCAGCGTAGGGCGCTGTACGCGCTCAATCACCTTCGCCATGGTAAAGGTTTTGCCGCTGCCGGTAACGCCAAGAAGCACCTGCAGCTTTTCGCCGTCTAGCACACCCTTGGCAAGTTTTTCGATGGCAGCAGGCTGGTCTCCCTGCGGCTCAAAAGGGGATACGACCTTGAATTCGTTCATAACGGCACCGGTTTACAGCTCAAAGTCCACCGATACGGATTCCTCCAGCACGGTGTGGATGTAGGTTTTGACCTTCACATGCTCGGGATGGGTTTGATATTCCTCCAGACCCTCGCGATTGTCAAACTCCGCAACGAGCGCAAGATGAAAAGAACGGCTGCTCCCGATGAAGTCCGCACCCGCTTGCATGGAGCGAAGCGACGGCACCTTTCCAACAAGCCCCATAAGCATCGGGGCGATTTTTCCAGCCTCTTCTTTGGAGGTATATTTGTGGCATACGATATGCTTGACCATCGTGTTTCTCCTTTTTCTTCGTACTGTACGATTATACCACAGTCCACCAAAATTACAAAGAAAAGGTGAACAAATGAGCGAACTTTTTTTGGTTGCGCTTCCAGTCGTTTACGATTGCCCGATGTAAAAACAAAATGATACCATATATATAGATTTTCTATGGCGCCACGGCGCAAACTCCCCATTCCCCCACGACTGAAAGGATGTTGTTATGAGAACCGCAGCGTTTATTTTTTGCGCGGGCATCATTCCGCTTGTGCCGCTTCTCGGCGCGGGCATTTTCAAGCGCCGCAAGGATAAGGTGCGCAAAAACGTATGCTACGGGCTTTTCAGCTTGCAGCTTCTTTTGAGCATCCAATACATCCTCGTTTGGTTTCGGGATTATGTGTAAAGCTTCCCGCTCATACGTTTGCATGCAAAAGGAGCTCCGGAAACGGGGCTCCTCCTTATTTTCCTCCGGCTCTTATACGAAGCCTACTTTTTCCTTCTCCGCCGCATCAAAACCAACAACACGGCTCCCGCAGCAAGCACGAAAACAGCAGCCGCGGCGTATGGCGCTACGCCCGCGCTTTTCGCGGCGCCGCCGCTTGTCTGCGCACCCGCTGTTGTTTGCGGCTCTGCGGAGGTTTTTTCGAGGCTTAGGGGGGCAACGTAGGTAATGCCGTTGTTTGTCACCACGTACACGGTAAGGTTCGCCTGTGTTCCCACTGGGTCGTCCGCAAGCACCTTTGCGGGATCGAGGATGAGGTTGCCGTTTTCGCTCATCTTCACGGGATAATCGAACGGCAGGTTGGCGGTGGTACAAACGGTCACATCGTTGAACACCGGCAAGGCAGCTTCGTCGTCACGAAGCACAAAAATTGTACCGTTGCCGAGCGACCGAAGCTTGCCGCTTAAGAAACTCGCGGAAAGCGCAACCGGGGTTCCTTTTTCAAAAAGTGCGTATTCGTTTGTACCCCCTTCCACGCTTCTCAGCTCTGCCTCCACGCGCTTTGGCGCCGCAAAGCCCGCGCCGGCCTCCTTGTCGCCAACAACGTACGCGAGGCGGTTGCTCCACGCGTAATCGAGCTGCTCCGCCTTATATTTGCGAAGCACGCTCGCGCTGTCGCTGCCTGCGGCGGAATCGTTGCTGTAAAAATACGCGATCCCGTCGATGGTTTCATATCCGACGATGGAAATAAGGTGGCCGCTCGTGCTTGCGATGGCTCCGTTTTCGAGATAGGGGTTGCTTCCGTTTTCCTGATTGCTGTACTTTACGCTGATGCCAACGGAATAGCCTTGTGCAAGCTGCTCTCGCAAAAAGTCAAAATCCGCATACATGCAATACGCATCGTAGCCGTACATGCCCGCCGCAGCAACGGTGTAGCTCCAATTCCCAAAGCCCTCATATTCAAAATCATACTCGTTAAGCGCTACCTCTTCCGGAAAGAGGTCTTCCCCCCGGTCGTTCAAAAGCATGGTCATGGTGGTAGGGCTGCAAATGGAATCCGCAATCGCCCGGTCGCGCACCATCTGCGAGTAGGCGGGCGTATCCAAAAGTACCTTTTCGGGGAGCGCGATTCCCTGATGATAAACAGAAACCGCTTGATCCTTGAGCGTGTTCTTTACACTCGCGGCAAGCTGCCGCAGCACTGGGCTTGCGCCCGCTTCGGTGCTTGCAAGCACCGCTTTGAACTGAAAGCGGCTTGCCGTTTCGCCACTTGTGCCCAGCACCGTAAAGGTATCCACGTCCACCATCGCGAGCGCATCCTCATCGTTCGTACTGGCACGCTCAATGTAGGGGCTCCACTTGCCCCAGGAAAGCCAGCCTGACCACGCGCCCTTTTTCTCCACATACGCGCGGACGAAAATTTCCACATACGTGCCCTGCGGGGTATCCGCATTCCAGCTTGCGACAAGGTACTCAAAGGCCGGCATTTCGATTTCCTCGGAAACATAAGTTCCCTCGGAAGCCCCCTCGCTCAAGCGCAGCGCGCCGTCGCCAATCGTTTTGTCAACAACAAGGTTTTCAAGCGTTCCCCGCTGAAACGCCTCGGTGGAAGTGATTTTTACGAGATTTTCCTGCGCGATGTCGCCCAAAGGTACCGCGAGCGCGGCGACGGGCACAAGCGCGAGAAACAGAAACAATACGAACGCCAA
>DLFZ01000212.1:0-7494 GCA_002482435.1 Christensenella sp. UBA7707 | reverse complement strand
GACCATATGGATTGGCGGGTTGCTTAAGCTCAGCGGTTCATCTCGTAGATGAGTGAAAGTCCCTCCAGTGTAAGCGTGGGGTTGACGATGCCGATGCGGTCGGTTTCCTTGGCAATCATAGACGACATGCCGCCCGTGGCGATCACCAGGAACTCCTCACCGTACTCCTGCTCGATTTGCCTGAGGATATAGTCCACCTGGCCGACATAGCCCGAAATGACGCCCGACTGAATGGCTTCGCGCGTGTTGGTGCAAACCACGCGCGCGGGTTTGATGAATTCCACACGATGCAGCATGGCGGCGCGCTCCACCATGGCGTCGGCCGAAACCATGATGCCCGGGCAGATGAGCCCCCCTAAAAACTCGCCTTTTTTGCCAACCACGGAAAAGTTTGTAGCCGTACCGAAGTCCACCACTACGCACGGCCCGCCGTAGGTTTTGTAAGCTGCTACGGCATTGCAGATGCGGTCGGACCCAAGCTGCGAAGGATGGTCGTACAAAATGGAAATGCCAAGGTTGAGCTCGCTGCTCACCTGAAGCACGCTCTGACCGTGGAAATACAGCTGGCACATGTGCTCGATGGTGTAATTCATGGAGGGGATGACAGAGGAAAGGATAATCCCATCCACATCGCGTGTACTGATGCCGAGGTGGTCAAAAAAGGATTCCATCTGAACACCGTATTCGTCGGCAGTGCGCCGCGAGTCAGTGGTGAACCGCCAGGAATGTTTGAGCCGTCCGTTTTCAAAAAGGCCTGTTTTGATGTTGGTGTTGCCAACGTCCATCACAAGAAGCATTCGTATAACATTCTCCCGAAATTATTTTTTTGCAAGCAGCGCCGTGGCCTGAAGCGCCTTCCCCACCGCCGGGCAGATGATGCCGGCCGCAACGGCCTCAAGGAGCCCGTTGACGGAAATAATGGAAAGGAACGTGGCCAAAAGCGCGCTCCCCGCAACGCCGAAAGTCGTCGCGGTTTGCTCAAAAGCCAAAAGGTACAATCCGCCGAGCAAAAACACCGTGTTCGTAAGCGAGCCTACAACGCCCGCAACCGCCATCGCCAAAACATTGGAACGTTCCGGCCTTGCTAGCGCACGGTACACAAGTGCGGAAAAAGCGCCCACGAGTACGCGCGGCAAAAACAGAATGCACAGGATAAGTACGATGTTGTAAAGGCCAAACCCCGTGTTGGTGCCAAGCACGATGGCCGCGATGCCGTCGGGGTTCAAAAAGCAGCTGATAAGGCTCGTCAGGCCAAAGAAAAGCCCCAAAACCACACCGCCCTGAAGCCCGAGAAAATAAACCCCAATGATCACCGGGAGATGTACAAGCGTTATGCTTGCCGCGGGTGACAGCTTGATGTAACCAACGGGCGTAAGCCCCAAAATAAGGATGAATGCCACAAGCACGCCGTATTGTGTAAGCTTTCTGACGCTTTCGCTTTTCATTGCTTTGCCTCCATGCGTACAAAGTAGAAAACCTGTTCGACGCACCTCGGGGCTTGCGCCGACAGAGAAAATTTGCCCTTGCTTGTTTTTTATTATACAGGCGCTTTTCCAGGATGGCAACTAAACATGAACATTCAGTGAATAATTGGTGGGAAAACGAATGGCATCTCTTTACATCCCCTGTTCCACAAAATATAATTGTAGTAGTTTGGGTATCCTTGCAGGATTCTGCCCGTAATATAGAAATAATGGGGTAATAAGTACAATGGAAGCTAAGGCCGTAGGGAAAAAACGTAAGAAAAAGCAGGGCATGAGCGTTGGAGGGATCATTGCAGTTTCGTTGCTGGTGGTTGTTCTCGTGCTTGGCGGAACGGCGCTTTTCCTCCACCTCAATGAACAGTACAGGGAAAACAAGCGGCAGGAAATCATCAATTCCGGCGTTTTTCATGAAGGCATCACGGTCGCGGGCATTGACGTAAGCGGCATGAGCCTTTCCGATGCGGCTGAGGCGCTCAAAAACGCCGAACAGGAGCTCACAAAAGACGTCGGCTTTACGCTTCTTGTGGACGGACAAACCTATACGGTAGACGCCTCCTGTTTTGACATTTCCTACACAACGGAAGATGTGCTCACAACAGCCCTGGGGCTTGCTCGCGAGGGCGACCTCGATACGCTCGAGGCGGAGCTTGAGGACATTAAGGAAAACGGCCGCACCTACGGCATCGAATATACCGTCGTACCCAACGCCAACCTCGACGCGCTCGTCAACTCCATTGCCGAGAAGGTAAACATTGCGCCCACAGACGCCACATTTACCGTAAAGCAACTTGCCACGAACCCCGACAACGGGCAGTACGACGCCCGCAACCTCGGCCTGCCCGAGGACGGTTCCGTGACCGATCTTAGAGACCTGCGCTTTGACTTTGTTGAAGGTACACCAGGCCGCGGCATCAATACAGCCGCCGCGATCCAAACCATAAAAGACCGCACCGCCGCCCGTCAGTTCGGACAGGTGGAGTTGCAGTTCACGGAAATCCCGCCCACGGTCACCATCGCCACGCTCAAGGAAACGCTCATCATGCGTGCGAGCGCTTGGACCTCTTTTGGAAAAGGGCACTACGACCGCGCTGAGCGCGTATTCAACATCGTAAAGGCCACCGGCCGTATGTATGCCACGGTGCTTCAGCCCGGCGAAATCTTCTCGTGCAACACCATTTTAGGTGACCGCACGCTGAAAAATGGCTGGAAGGAGGCGCCTGCCGTAATTGAAGGCGGTGCCGCAACCGAAGACCAGCCCGGCGGCGGCGTATGCCAGGTATCCACCACCATGTACAACGCCGTGCTCAAAAGCGATTTGAAAATCGAGTACCGTCGTGCGCACTCCCAGCAGCTTTCTTATGTAGACGGCGGGCTTGATGCTACCATCAACACCGGCACCATCGACTTTACGTGGAGCAACAATACGACCGCGCCCATTTACGTTTTCACTTGGGTGGATACGACCGCAAAGCGTGTTTACTGCGAAATTTACGGAGAGCCCTTCCCCGATACGTTCGACAGCATCGAGCTTAAGAGCGAGCTTGTGGAAACGCTTGCGCCCACCGCCACGGTTTTCAATGTGGATTCGCGCCTTGTAGAACCCTTCTGGTGGAAGAACAACAGCGCCATCACCGGCCACGTTTACCAGAGTACCGCCATTTATAAAAAGGGCGATACCATCGTTGAGCAAAGGCCCATCGCGAAAACCACCTACAACATGCACCCCGAGCGCATTTATGTGTGGGCGGGCTATCTCCCGGGAACGCCGCTTCTGGCTGAGTACGATCAAACGGATTATTATCAGGCGCTGAAAAAGGCCAATTGATTGTTAAGTGAAATTGTTCGAATTTAAAAGCGTATGCGCAACAGCCGCATACGCTTTTTTCTTCCCGAAAAAGCACCTTACTTTTTTGTTTTGGGGGTAAAGACGACGGCGTTGAGATAGCCGAACAAGATTGCGGCAGCGATGCCGCCAGCCGTTGCCGTAATACCACCCGTAAAAGCGCCGACCACGCCGCTTTCAAGCGCACCTTCGATGGCGCCTTTGCCGAGCGCGTAGCCAAAGCCCGTAAGCGGCACGGTCGCGCCCGCGCCCGCAAGCTTAACAAGCGGTTCATAAAGCCCAAGCGCGGTGAACACCACGCCGGAGGTGACAAAAATCACAAGAATCCTAGCAGACGTAAGTCTTGTGTAGCTTAATAGAAGCTGGCCGATCACGCAGAGCAGCCCGCCTATGACAAACGCCCAGAAATAATCCATAAACGAACTCATTGCAACATCCTTCTTTCCAAGATCACGCCATGGGCAATGCCCGGTATGCTATCGCTTTGCAAACCTGTGGTGGGGCTCATGAGCGCGCCTGTCGCCATAAAAAACACGCGATTGAGTTCCCCCACTTCCATACGCCCGANNGCGCTGCAGCCGCAGCCGCTCCCGCCGCAATCCACCTTTTGTTCGGGGGCAAACACGATATTGCCGCAATCGAGATGCTTATCCCCCACCTTCACGCCCTTTTCCTCGCAAAGATCCACAAACATTTCCGCGCCGAATTTGCCCAAATCGCCTGTTATCACAAGATCATAATCGTCCGCGGTGCGGCCGGTGTCCTGCAGGTGAGCGAGGAAGGTATCCCGCGCGGCGGGCGCCATGGCAGCGCCCATGTTGCTCGCGTCGGTAATGCCGAAATCCACCACGCGCCCTATGGTGCCACCCATAATGCGCACGTTCTTGAACATCGCGCTCCCCACGCTGTTCGCCTCGCACAAAATGCTTGTGCCGGCCCCCGTTACCGTGCGCTGCGCGGTGGGCGTTGTTTGCCCGCCCATTTCAAGCGGAAAACGGTACTGGCGCTCTGCGGTTGAAAAATGGCTTGTGGCGGTGCAGGCGACGCGCTTTGCAAAACCGCCGTCGATCATCATCGAGCCGATGAGCAGGGATTGTGCCATTGTGGAACATGCGCCATACAGCCCCAAAAAGGGGATGCGAAGTTCGCGCGCGGCATAATTGGCGGAAATGATCTGGTTCAAAAGGTCGCCGCCCAAAAGGCAGTCAAGATCCTTGGCGCTCAAGCTCACCTTTTCAAGCGCCGTGCGCACACTGTTTTCAAACATTTTGCGCTCGGCTTTTTCCCAGCTTTTTTCGCCCCAGGTATCGTCCTCTAAAATGAGGTCGTAATACTCGGACAAAGGGCCTTTCCCTTCCACGTCGCCCACGATGGCGGCGGAGGAGATCAACTTTGGCGGCAGCTCGAACATCACCGTCTGCTCACCGATGCGTTTATATTGCATAGATTGCCTCACTTTGCAACAATGTAGGCGATAAGCCCAACGATGATGGACGCGCTGATGCCGTAAACGAGCACCGGCCCCGCGAGGCTGAAAAGCTTCGCGCCAACGCCCATTACGTATCCTTCGCGTTTAAACTCCATGGCCGGCGCAACGATGGAATTTGCAAAGCCCGTAATGGGCACCACCGAGCCCGCGCCTGCCCATGAGCCAATTTTGTCGTACACGCCAATGCCCGTAAGCGTCGCGCCCAAAAAAACCATTACCATGGCGGTAAAAGCCGCAACACCCTTTTCGTCAAGCATCAATGTATATTCGCCGAAATCGTGCACAAGCTGACCTATGGTACAGATGATACCGCCCGCCACAAACGCTTTTGCGCATTGCAGCGCCACCTTGCTCTTTGGTATTTTTTGATTGACGTGCTCCTGATAGCGTTGCTGTTCAGGCGTTTTCGGTCTTCCCACTGCCCTGTTCCTCCCTGTTTGCGCGTATTTTTTCCGCATACGGCTTATAGCGCGTTTCACGGTTTAGCGGGTTATTGCTGCCCGCGCCGCCGTTAAAATCCACCACCGGCAGGTTCACATACGCTTTATCGCTCATAAAACGACCCTCTTTTCGCGGGCAAAGCTGCCGCATCCGCCAAAACGAAGCGCGAACCGCCGCTCGGCTGCTTCTGCTCCTGAAAGACGCTATAAATAAGAAGCGCGCCGATGGTCAAAAGCAGCGCCGCGCAAAGAAGCGCCAGCGCGATCTTCCTTTTTCTCAGCATACAGCCCTCCACGTTTAAGATTTTGTTTTTTAGTTTCTCCGCTTTGTACTTTCTCATGCAAAACGGGACGGAAACACCGTGTTTTTCCAAGCATGGGATTTTTGTGCATAAAAAACGCGCCAAAAACGGCGTGCAATAATGGAGAGTTATTGTGGCACGCTTTTTGATTTGCTATTCTTTGATAAAGAAAGTTGGAGCAAAGCAAAAGCCGCACATTGTTCCTATCCGCACATATACAAACATGATTTTGCCGGGCAGCATTGAACGGCAATTATTTATTTTGCAAACATGACGTATTGTTGTCTTGTATGGTATGTTACATTTGGTTATCAAAAAGTAGGAGAACTGAAAAATGAATCAAAAAATCATTGCGAGAGCCGACGAAATTATCAACAAAAAGGCCATTGGTGGAAGTGAGGGATATTGCACCTTGGCGCTGATTGACACGGACGGATATCCAACGGCATCCACGATAAGCATTTCGAAAGCGGACGGCATCCGATGGCTTACCTTTTGTACAGAGTTTGGCCCTGGCAAAGCGGAGCGAATCAGCAAATGCAACCGTGCAAGTGTTTGTATCAACTCCGCCGATTACAATATTACATTGGTCGGAACAATTGATGTGAGCTGCGACCCAAATACAAAAAGCGAAATGTGGTATGAGGGGTTGGAAAATCATTTTTCAGGAGTTGATGATCCAAACTATTGTGTTTTGCGTTTCAAGACAGAACGCTACAATTTATGGGTAGACTGGCAGGAAGCGAGAGGTACATTGCAGGCGTAATACGAGGCAGTCAACTTCCAATTTATCGCGGCCATAACGTTTGTATGACAAATACGGCTTGCAGAGGCATAGCCCCTGACCTTGATGCCGCCCGACGGCAGGATTTTAGGTTGGTGTATTTGATTCCTCAAGGTATCTCGTCTTCACAGAAAACCAAGAAATGTCACACATCATGGCGGTCAATAAAAGGCAACGGGTTGTATCACTTTTTGCGATACAACCCGCTTCATATCAATACCGAGCCAAGCGCGCGTCTTTTCAGAACACCTTGCTTTTGGGCGTCGTTTGGCTATGCGCCGAACACATAACCCGTCATGGAAAGGGAGCCGAGCACACAGGCCTCGTTGAACACGGTAACTCGCTCCTCTTTTTCGGATGCACCCAGCGCATAAAGAAGCGGCGCGTAATGATCGGGCGATGGAAACGCGTATGCCGCGCACGCGCCTGCGCGCTCGTAATGGATAACATTTTCATCGTCTCTTTGAAGAATGCTGCTTTTGATGTAAGCGTCGAACTCGTACGCCCACGGATAACCCTCCTCCATGTACATGTTGACGCGCGCAAGGTTGTGCACCACATTTCCGGTTCCAAAAATCAACACGCCCTCATCGCGGAGCGCCCCGAGCGCGCGCCCGAGGCGGTAATGCTCCTCCATGGGCGCAAGCCGATTGACGCTGAACTGGAACACGGGGATATCGGCCTTGGGGTACATACGGCACAAAACGCTCCACGCGCCGTGATCGAGCCCCCATGTGTTGTCGAGCATTACCTCGGCCTCGGAAAGCGCCTTTGCCTTATGCGCGAACGCGGGCGCACCCGGCGCAGGGTAACTCACGCGGTAAAGCGCCTCGGGAAAGCCGTACATGTCGTAAACCATTTTTGGGTTTTTGGCATCCGTCACTTTCGTACCGGCGGTGAACCAGTGCGCGGAAACCGCAAGGATCGCCTTAGGGCGCGGCAGGCTCTTGCCCAAAGTCTCCCATTTTTCGGTAAAGGCGTTGTTTTCTATGGCGTTCATGGGCGAACCATGCCCCACGAACAGTACCGGCATACGTTCCATCGGCTCGGCTTCCTTTCTTTTTGTTTTTGATGCAAAGCGCAACAGCGCGTTGGTAACTTCTTCGCAACCAGTATAGCAAATGACGAAAGGCCGCGTCCATGGACGCGGCC
>DLFZ01000058.1:176-9548 GCA_002482435.1 Christensenella sp. UBA7707 | reverse complement strand
GGCGGCCGCGGCGGCTCCATGCACATTGCCGATCTTGAAAAAAACATGCTCGGCGCCAACGGCATCGTCGGCGCGAACGCGCCCATCGCTTGCGGCGCGGGGCTTTCCATCAAACTTTCCGGTGAGAAAAACCGCGTGGTGCTTTGCTACATGGGCGACGGCTCCTTTAACCAAGGCGCGGTGCACGAGGCGCTGAACCTTGCAGCCGTATGGGGTCTTCCCGTGGTATTTGCGTGCATCAACAACTGCTACGGCATGTCAACGCCGCTTTGCAAGGCATCCAAGGAAACCGATTTGAAAAAGCGCGCGGTGGCCTACGGCATCCGCACATTTGAGGCGGATGGCAACGACGTGCTCGACGTGTACAAAACCGTGCGCGAGGCGCGGCAATATGTGCTCGAAGCGGGTGCCCCCGCATTTGTGGTGGAGCATTCCTACCGCACATGCGGCCACTCCAAGAGCGATAAAAACAAATACCGCACCCGCGAGGAAATCACCCTCTGGGAAGCGCAAAATCCCATTTCGCGCTTTGCCACGACGCTTGTTGCAAACGGCGTTCGTGACGCGGAGCTCAAAGAAAAAGAAGAACGCGCTGCGGCCGCCATCTTAGCCGCGGTGGATTTTGCCGACGCCTGCGAACCCCCGCGCGCGGAGGACTTGGAGGCGCTGGTTTATGCAGGGTAACGAAATGGAACGTATTATAAGCTACGCGGATGCGCTTCGCGAGGCCATGTGCGAGCGCATGCGCCGCGACGAACGCGTGTTTTTAATGGGCGAGGACGTTGGCATTTACGGCGGCACGTTTGGCGTACCCGAGGGGATGCTCGAGGAATTCGGCCCCGACCGTGTACGCGACACCCCCATTTCCGAAAACGCGTTTGTGGGTGCAGGCGTAGGCGCGGCGCTCACGGGCATGCGGCCCATCATCGACATCATGTTTTCCGACTTTATCTCCGTTTGCTTCGACCAAATCGTAAACCAAGCGGCAAAAATGCGCTTCATGCTCGGCAAAAACGCGAGCGTACCCATGGTAATCCGCCTCGCGGCGGGCGGCGGCACGGGCGCTTCGGCACAGCATTCCCAGTCCCTCGAGGGGCTTTTCTGCCACATCCCGGGTCTAAAGGTGGTAGTACCATCCACGCCTTACGATGCGAAGGGGCTTTTAACATCGGCCATCCTCGATGACAACCCCGTTTTGGTGTTCGAACAAAAAAAGCTTTACGAAACGACAGGCCCCGTGCCCGAGGGCGAATATGCCATACCACTGGGCGTTGCGGACATAAAGCGCGCGGGGAAAGACATTTCCATCATCACCTATGGTCGCATGGTACAAATGAGCCTGAAGGCGGCTAAGCGCCTCGAAAAAGAGGGCATCGACGCGGAGGTTTTGGATCTTCGCACCCTTTCGCCGCTCGATACTTCTGCCGTGCTTGCGACGGCGAAAAAGACAGGCCGCGTCCTTATTGCACATGAGGCCGTTTGCTTTGGCGGGTTTGGCGGCGAGCTTGCCGCGACCATTGCCGGAAGTGACGCTTTCTTTTCGCTCAAAAGGCCCCTCAAGCGCCTAGGCGCGCAGTTTTGCCCCATCCCCTCCGCGCTTGAGATTGAAAGCGCCGTACTCCCCGGCGAGGAGGACATTTTTTCGGCCGCCAAGGAGCTTTGCCTCTGAAAAAGAATATTTTTCTCAAACACAAAAAAGCCGCTTCGGGTTTTCCGAAGCGGCTTTTTCTTTGCCTTAAATTTCCGGGGAAATAAACAAAATTTTATACGTTCTCAAACACAGCGGGAAAGCTGAGCCATTTGTCCAAATCAACCTTATCCTGTATTTCCATGAGCCGGTATAAATAGCGGTACGGGGTTCTGCAAGCGTTTAACTCCGGCAGCGCAAGAACCGTTTGGTAGCCGCGCGCAAATGCGGCGGCTTCCTTTGGCGAAAGCACATATTCAAGCGCCACAAAGTCGAGCGCACGCGGCCCCAGACCATAGGCTTCCGTATCCACAAGGCGGGTTATGCTTTTTCCGTCGGTCAAAAACTGTGTCGGATCTATGTCCGGCATTACAAAGCATGCTTCCTTAGGCGCGGGAAGCGCGCGCACCGCAAAAAGCATTCGCTTGAGCGCGGCTGTTATTTTCGCATCGGTGCCGTAAACGTCCGCTACCATGCGCTCCATACATTCGGCCATATGGCCGTGAACTTCGGAGAGCGCAATGCGAAAAGCACCGTCGGGGCTGCCTGCATGGTCCCTCATGGTTCCTTTATGAATGCGCGCAAGCCCCGCGCCAAAGCGTTCCAGAAACGAAGGTGTTTGCCCATAAAAGCTATCCAGCATTTGCCCGTGTAGATATTCAAGCACCAGATACGGGCGGTCGAGCATGTGTTTCTCAAGCACCCTCGGCACGGCGATACCGCTCGCAGCGGCAAGCGCGGCGTTTACCTTTTCAAGACGAAACACATCGGAAGGATCGATGCCGAACAGCAGATTGCAGCCCTTCCAAAAAATGCTGTCCGGGCCGCCGAGCTTCGACGAGCGCACAACAACTTCTCGCTTTTGGGTAACAACATGCCAAACATCGCTCGAATGATTGTCATAACCCGGGGAAAGCGGCCTTGCGCTTATAATGCGCTCCTGCGAAAACAGTTCCTGCAAATCCATAAGGGGTTGTTTTCCTTCCAAGCTCATGCGGTGATTTACCCCGCTTGAAACGTTACACAAACAAGCTCCGGCCGGTTGAACACGCGAAACGGGAAAAGGCTGTTGCCAAGGCCGCGGCTAAGGAGCATGGAGGTTTGCCCTTGTTCATAGCGGCCTGCTGTATATTTGGGAAAAAGGCCTTGATCGGGCGCGTACAGCGCACCGATGAAGGGGAGGCGTATCTGCCCGCCGTGCGCATGGCCGGAAAACACCATGTCCATGCGGTTTTGTGCGTAGAGGTCAAAAAGTTCCGGCCTGTGCGAAAGAAGAAGTTTGAAGCCGCTTTCGTCCTTCCAATCGCTAAGAAACGCGGAAATTTCGCTTGTATCCGTGCCCTGCGCGTAGGTTTGTGTGAGAAAGTCCGGATCGCGCGCACCAAGAAAAACAAGCTCGTCATCGCCGCGCGCAAAGGTATACGAGGCGTTTTCAAGCACCGTTACGCCCGCGTCAAGAAGCGCCGTACGAACCTCGTTGTAGCGCCCTGACCACGCCTCGTGGTTGCCCGGAACATAAATTACCGGCGCAATTTGCAACGCACCTTCTATAAACTCCATAGCGGGCGCAAGCTCATAACGGCGGCGGTCAACAAGATCGCCTGTCACAAGGATCACGTTCGGCGAGAGCGCATCGATTTTGTTTAAGAGTATGTTCTGCCCCGCGCCGAAGCGCTTGTTGTGAAGGTCGGAAACCTGTACGACCACAAAACCGTCAAACGCCTGCGGAACCTTATCGCTTTGGTAGGTGAAGTTCGTTGTCACAATGTCGTTGTTCTGCCAAAGAAAAAAGCAAGCGAGCGCCGCTAGCAAAGCGGCAGCGGCGATGACGACTCGTTTTGTTTTCGTACTTTTTCGCATCGCAATCCTCTCCGGGCAAATTGCCTTACGGCGCGGGCGTGGTATAGAGTGAGGGGAGAATGTTGTAAAACTCCGTAGGAAGCTGCTTTTTTGTAAACTGCTCCTTGTAAAGGCCGTAATCAAGGCATACCGTCCACATGGCCTGTCGGATGTTCGCAACGGCGGCGGCAATGCTTTCCTCGTCAAAGGGCACTTTCATGAGCGCCTCAAGCTTTTGTTCGGAAGCGTTGGCGGGGATGTTTCGCACGGCAACAGCATTTACCTGCTCCATGCCCAAAAGAAGCTGCGCAATATCCCATGCGGGTTCGGGCGCGGGTTCTTCATACACCCATGTCGCGGGGTCAACATAAAGCCCCGAGGCTTGCAAAAGGTTCAGGATGTTTTGCGAGCCCGTCACATACAAAAGCGCGTCAGCCGCGGCCTTATCGCCGCGCACATAGGCGGCGTCGTAGCGCACATCCGGCTCAATGGTGATGCCAAACACGCTTTTGATAAGCTCTTGGAGCTTGTTGTTGTAAAGCACATAAAACGAAGCACCGTTGTAGGGTGTGCCGCTTATGTACTCGCCCTCAAGCGTATGGCGGCGAAGGTTTGCGGTATCAAAATCGAGCGCAAACATGCTGAGCGCAGCGATTTGCTCGAAGTTGAGGTTCGTATTTACATAATCTTTTACGCCCAAATAAACATTGGGCAGGTTGACTAGCTGGTTTTTGGATTTGAGCTGGTTAAAAATGGCGAAGAGCATCCTCTGCTGGCGGTCTGCACGGTTTAAATCGGTGCCGTAGCCCTTGCGTGCGCGGCAGTAATCGAGCACCTGCTGGCCGTTGAGGTGCTGCATTCCTTTCTCAAGCACGCGCCCATTGAGGACGATGCGCAGATCAACGTCATAATCCACACCGCCCATCGCGTCCACCACGGCCTTCATGCCAGCCATGTTTACACCCGCGTAATATTGAATGGGCACACCCAAAAGGTTGGAAACGGTATTCATTGCGTAGGTAAAGCCGTCGCCCGCAGCACTGCCGCCCTTGGCGAACGCGGCGTTAATTTTAAAATGCCCGTCTACGTTATAAATGGCGGCGTAAGTATCCCGTGGGACGGAAATCAAATCCACGGTTTTGCTTTCAAAATCCACCGTCAAAAGCATGATCACATCGCTTCTAAAGTTGTTTTCCTCGTCGCGGTATACTTCACTCGATTCGTCGTTTCTTTCGGGGCTTTCATCCCAGCCGAGCATGAGAATGTTGACGCGGTTTTTCATAAACTCCGCGTCCGCGGCGGCTTCAAGCGCCTCCTCCGGGGAAAGCG
Organism: Christensenella sp. UBA7707; assembly: GCA_002482435.1. Lineage (GTDB taxonomy): Bacteria > Bacillota > Clostridia > Christensenellales > CAG-138 > UBA7707. The sequence goes on along the minus strand of DLFZ01000058.1, from coordinate 4,693 downwards.
TGGGGGTGGGCGCCGGCGTTTCTTCGACAGGCGCACTCGTTTGCGGCGCAAGCGTCGGCGTGACGGGCGCTTTCGTAACATCGCCGTTAAACGCGTTCATAGGGTTGTTCTGCAGGTTCGCCAAATAAATGCCCACGGCGGCAAGCGCGCCGACGAGCACGAAAAGCGCAACCAAAAGCGCTACGGTTCCCTTTTTGTGTTTATGCTTTTTCATCGCTTCTACCTCATGATAAAAACGCGCCGTCATACAGGTCGGTTCCTCGCACAGCGGGTAAAAAAACGGCGTTCGCATTCATTATAACACGAAACGCCGTAAAACACGTGCAAAGCAAAAAAGCTATACTCTTTTTTGCTGATCGTTCAGCTTAGTTTTCCGTAGGGCGCTTTGCCACAATGCGCTTTACAAAGAGCAGGAGGATCGCGCCGGCTACAAGGAAAAGCACAATGGAACCGATCGCCCAAAGTAACCCGTATTGCTCGGCGAGCGTGCCCTCAAAACCATGGTTGGAATACCAGTTGTGCATGCGGTAGGAAATGGTGCTGAACACAAGCGGCCCAATAAAGGTAGAGGTTCTTCCCGCAACGGAAAGGAAGCCGTAAAACTCCGCCGCCTTGTTGTCGGGGGCAAGCTGGGTCACCATCGTGCGGCTGACCGCCTGCGCGCCAGAGAGCGAAAAACCCGCGACGAAACCTATCACATAGAACAAAATGAGGCTCTTGGCAAAAAACAGGCACGTTACCGATGCGATCAAGATCACAAGGGAGATCAGAATAGAATCCTTGCTGCTCTTTTTATCGGAAATACGGCCGAAAAACAACGCGCCAAGCGCGCCCGAAAGCTGTATGATGATGACAAAAAGGATAAGCGCCGTCTGTCCCATGCCAAAAAGCGTGGCACCGATGATAGCGGCAAAGTCCATCAACATCATAATGCCGTCGTTGTAAATCAAAAATGCCGCCGCATACTTGATGAATTCCTTGTACTGCTTCACGGAACGGAAGGTTTGGGCGAGCTTGGAAAACGCGTGGCGGATGATGTTGTCGCCATCAGGAAGCCTTTCCGCATCCTGCTTTTCTTTAACGCGGAGGAAGGTTGGGATCGCGGACGCCAAATAGAATACGGCGGTAATCAAAAACGCATAAGGAATCATTTCGTTGCCGATCAGTTGTATTGGCAACAGCACGATGAGAAGCGCGGCGATGCCGCCGATCATGCCCACGGCCCAACCCTTGCCGGAAACGGTGCCTGCCGACTCGGGCGACGAAACATCCGGCAAAAGCGCGTCATAAAACACCTGCGCGGCGCGGTACCCGATTTCCGCGAGGATGAAAAAGAGCATGCCCGTAAACACATCGCCTTCGCGAACAAAAAAGAGCATCGCCGTAAAGACGACCGAGAGGCCGGTAAAAAGCATCAAAAACTTTTTCTTTGACCTGGTAAAATCCGCAATCGCACCAAAAACGGGCGACATGATCGCAACGAGAACCGCCGCAATGCCCACGGAAATGCCCCAAAGCCTTGTTCCTTCCGCGCCACCTACGACGGCATTTTTAAAATAGGCAGAGTATACCGCGAGAAGAACGACCGACGCGTAGGCGGAGTTGCCGAAATCGTAGAGATACCAAGCGTGCCGTGCTTTTTTGCCGTGTTCATCCGTTTGCTTGTTCATACATGCTCTCCTGACAAAACAGTTTTTTACGAGGGTTGTGTTTCCCGCGTGAGGCTTTGAAACAGTTGAAAATACTTTCTGCCGCAAAACGGGGGTTCGGCAAGCAGTTCAAAATGCCCATCCTTGTGGGTAAAGGTTATGTTTGCGCGCCCGTATACCGCCAGAGCCGAAATGTCGCGCAAAAAAAGCGTTACGTCGCCGCATTCAATGCGGTCACGGTACATAAGAAGCCGCCCTTTCGCGAAGAGCTCCTCCTTATGTTCGGGAAGTACGCGCACAAGGCGCACGTTTTCATCCGCAAATATGCTTGCGTCATTTTGCTCAGCAGCAATCTCGTTAAGACGCTCCGTCTGCCAAGCATCCCACGCGGCAATGGTTTTGTAGGGCGCGTTGCCCTCAAGATAGCCGTATTCCGTATATTCCGCCATCATACCGCAGCCGCAGAAAAACGTGTTTTTGTGGCTTTGCAGCGTGCCGATTCCGCCGCAGTTGGGGCAAATATAAAGCGCGCTCTCCAGCCACTCTGCAAGGTCTTTTCCCTTGAAGCGCACCATTTCCTGTTCCTGGCGGGCATAAGCGTCCTCAAAAAGGTCTTCCACGATCAGGCGGTTCACCTCGTCCGCGCTCATGGCCTTAAGCTGTTCGGGCTGGTACACGTTTACCACATAACCAAGCATTTTGCCATGGCGCATTTTTTTGCTCCATCGTGGCGTGGTGAGGTAGCCGCCCTCAAGCTTAAACGTTACGACGGGCACACCCGCGGCACGGGCAAGCTTTCCTGTTGAGAGCGGAATGGGGTAGGTAAGCCCGTTGAACGAGCGGTCGCCCTCCGCGAATACGCACACGTTATAACCCCTTTTAAGCCTTCTGAGCATTTCCATAGCCGCGCTCGCCTCGGTGCCGCCTTTGAGGCGGGAGATGGGGTCAAACCAGCGCACAAGAAGCTTCGATAAAAACCCCTTGCGGAAAATATGCTCGCTTGCAACAAAATACATCTGCTCATCAAACGCAAGGGCTGCGAGCACCGGGTCGAGGTTTGCGTTGTGGTTGGCAAGCAGCAAAAAAGGCCCCGCAATTCCCGTTGCCTTCACGGGCGTATAGCGGTACATCCGGCAGAACAGCGGCTTTACAAGAGGCTTGAAAAAGCGAAACGCCCGAATGTGACGCAGGCGATCTCGATCGGTGCCGGGCATAAGTATCCCTCGCTTCAGAAAAAAGTGCTTTTACGGCCGCGCGCGGGCCTGGCTTATACCGTGCCTGCGTATGAAGCGTATCCATAGAAAACCGTTGCATTTATTATGATACAACTAAGAAAACGCAAATTGCAACAGCATATGAAGCATCCTTGCACCAAGGGGATAGGCGCACGCTTCGTTTCGTGCTAAAATAAAGGAAATTTTAGCAACGCGCTTTCAACAAATTTGCAACGCGCCCTCGGAGGATGCCGCATGAAGCTACTCAAATACAAAAAACCGCTCAACATTGCATGGTATATTTTGGTGGCGGTGCTCATCGGCATGACGCTTTTTCTTAAAAGCAGCGGTGTATGCTATTTGACCTTCGCCGACAGGCTCAAAAACGACCCATGGCTTGTCGCTTATTTGGCCGTGTTTGTTGTTTTCGCCGTGGTCACGGTTTTGACGATCCTCGCCGACGGCGCGGCAAAAAAAGAAGCCAAAAAGAAAGACGAACAGCCATAGCGCATATTTGGAACGTGAAAACATGCCCTGATTTTCCAAATCTATTTTGGGGGTACGGCGTATGGAGAAGGCGCAAAAAGCGGGTTTAAGCATTGAAAAGCGCACGTTTGTAAGCGTGCTCGTTCTTCTGTTGGCGCTTCTTGTAGCGGCGGGCATCCTCACGCGCGTGCTGCCGCAGGGAAGCTATGAGCGCATTGAGGTAAACGGGACGGAGCAGGTGGTTCCCGGCTCCTATCAAGAAAATGCCGCGGCAAAGCCCCTCCCCGTATGGCGCTGGTTCACCGCCCCCTTTGAGGTGCTCGCCTCGCCGGACTCGGCGCTCGCAATCGGCATCATGGTGTTTTTAACGCTCGTGGGTGGCACGTTTGCAGTGCTTGAAAAAAGCGGGGTCTTAAGGCGGCTTATGGCCGTTACCATACGGCGCTACGCAAGCAAAAAGTACCGGATGCTTGTCATTTTGCTGTTTGTTTTCATGGCGCTTGGTTCCGCGGTAGGCATTTTTGAGGAAGGCATTACGCTCGTGCCGATTGCCATCGCCATTTCCTTCTCCATGGGGTGGGATTCTTTGACCGGCCTTGGCATAAGCGCATTCGCCATTGGCATGGGGTTTGCCGCAGGCACCTTTAACCCCTTTACGGTTGCGGTGGCGCAGGAGCTTGCGGGTGTGCCGCTCTTTTCCGGCATTTCCCTGCGCGCGCTTGTTTTTGTTCTCGCTTATGCGGTAATTGCCGTGTTTCTTGTGCGCTACGCGCGCCGCATTGAAAAGGAACCCTCGCGCTCCCTTTCCTACGAGCATGACTTGAAGCTTCGGCAGCGCTACATTCAAGGCGACATGTCCGATGCGCTTGAGAACCCCAAGCTTAAAAGCGCGTTGCGCGCGCTTGGCATATGCCTCGGTATCGTGTTTTTATACATCCTCGCGAGCTTCGCGTTTCCCGCGCTTGCGGATTATACGCTCATCGTAATGGCGCTTCTTTTCACACTCGCGGGCGTTTTGGGCGGGCATCTTTCGGGCTACGGCGGAAAAGTGGGGAAGGATTTTCTTTTGGGCTGCGTAGGCGTGCTTCCGGCGGTGGCGTTTATTTTACTGGCGCTCGGGGTAAAGCACATCATCACGGCGGGCGGCATTCTCGACACGCTTTTGTAC
>DLFZ01000058.1:0-170 GCA_002482435.1 Christensenella sp. UBA7707 | reverse complement strand
GCTGGGCCGTACGCCGCAGCGCTTATCATATTCGGCATCGTCTTGGTAATGGAGCTTTTCATCGCATCAGGCAGCGCAAAGGCGTTTCTTTTAATTCCGCTCATCGCGCCGCTTGCGGATTTGAGCGGGGTTTCCCGCCAAACGGTGATCCTCGCCTATGTGCTGGGCGA
>DLFZ01000029.1:1784-4733 GCA_002482435.1 Christensenella sp. UBA7707 | reverse complement strand
CCGTGGGTGCGCAGACGGTGCTGAGCATCCCCTATGAACTGCTCAACACGCTGCCGTACCTGATGACCATATTCGCACTGGTGCTTTATTCCCTGGCGACGCGGCGCGCGGCACAGGCGCGTGCGTCCCGCAGGGAAGGCAACGAACATTGAAGGAGAAACAAGACATGACAAAAAAAGCTTGGGAAATTGAATATGAAACCATGAAGCACTCCATGCCGGTGGTGCTTGAGGAAGACGAACAGGGCTGGTCATTTGCGCAGCAGGTCGAAGCGCTGGAAAACGAGTATACCCGCATGAAGTGGCATAGCGCCGTTCCCGGCTCGGGCGCTCAGGAGCATGTGATCATCGCGGCCATGCAAGATATGGAGAACATGGGTTACGATGTGACTGCCGCGGAGGCGCTCATCGACGAGGGTATGGAATACTTGGAAAAAGACGATATGGCAGCGCTGGCCGGGCATACTGCAAGGGTATTCCACGTCATCAACAACAGCCCGAAGATCCCTGAGCATCCCTATTGGTCCTACGCCTGCTACGAAAGCTTTGCACAGTACCGCTCCGCCGTGCGTTTCCCCGTGTTTTCCTACGACAGGGGCGGTGATGACTTTGAAAAGCGCACCTACTACGGCTGGCAGGCGCAAATCTGTGCGGGCGCGATCGGCACCGCCATGGAAGGTTATCTGACCGAAAATATCCGCAAGGTTTTCGGTGAGGTTAATAGCTATGTGCGCAAACCCAACACCTTCAATGACGACATCACCTATGAGCTCGCGCTGTTGGAAGCCGTCGAGAAAAAGGGTGCCTCCGTCAGCTCTGCCGACATCGCCGAGCAGTGGGTCGCCCTCGTTCCCATGGGCTGGTCTGCCGAGGATGTGGCGCTTAAAAACCTCAAACTTGGTATATTCCCGCCGGAGAGCGGGTATCTGAACAACCCCTACCGCGAATGGATTGGCGCACAAATGCGCGGTGTTGTATGCGGTATGCTCTACCCCGGCGATGTAGAAAATGCAGCGCGGCTGGCCTTTATGGATGGGCAGGTTTCCCACCACAACAATGGCGTACTCGGCGAGGTGTTTAACGCTGTGATGGCAAGCCTCGCTTACGTGGAAACGGATGTGCGCACCATTGTGAAGCAGGCCATCGAGCTCATTCCCTCGGACAGCGAATATTACAGCGTGGTGCGTTTCGCATTGGATCAGTGCCTCACTTGTGACGATTGGGAGAGCGCTTGGAAAAATTGCGAGAGCAAATTCATACGGTACAACTGGATACATGCTTACCCCAATGCTGCCGCAGAGGTAATTGCGCTGTGGTTTGGCAACGGCAACTTTGATGAAACCATGCACATCTCAGCCATGCAGGGCTATGATGTGGATTGTAACGCCGCGCAGATCGGCACGGTGGTGGCAATCGCGAACAACCATGCCGTAGACGAGAAGTGGACCGAACCCATTGGCGACGTGCTGAACACCTACATGCGTAAGTGCAAAACGCTGAGCATTCGTGAGCTCGCAAAGAGGACCGTTGCTCTATCCAAGAGGCTGTATTGATGAAAAACATCTTTGTTTTTGGAAGCCTGAATATGGATATGGTGATCCGCAGCCCTTATCTGCCCGCGGCAGGCGAAACGCTCACAGGCGGGGGGTTTATGACAAACCCCGGCGGCAAGGGTGCCAATCAGGCTGCTGCCTGCGGCAAGCTTAATGGCCTTGTACACATGGCGGGCTGCGTGGGCGACGACGCCTTCGGAAAGCAGATGCTTGAAAACCTTGCCGGTTACGGCGTGGATGTAAGCTGTGTACGCATTGTAGAGGAAACCCCCTCGGGCATTGCTGTGATCGTGATTGTGGACGATGACAACCGCATTATACTGGATGTGGGCGCCAATTCTAAGGTGAACAGTTCGGACGCCGAACGCCTTCTTGCATCAGCCGCGCCCGGCGATATTTTGCTTGTGCAACTTGAAACCCCTTTGGAAGCCGTCGGTGCGGCTCTTAAGCTGGCCCATGAAAAGGGGATGTATACCATACTCAATCCCGCACCCATGGCAAGGGATGTTCAGGCATGCTTTCCCTATGTCGATATGATTACTCCTAACGAGACCGAGTTTCACCTTCTCACCGGCACGGATCTTTTGGACGAAGGCGGCCGCTTTCTCATGGATGCAGGCATCAAGGAAGTTGTCGTGACCCGGGGCGCCAAGGGTTACTGCTATATTTCTCAAGGTAAAATGGTATCTGAGGACTGTATCAAGGCACCGGTGGTAGATACCACAGGCGCGGGCGACACCTTCTGCGGCGCGCTTGCCGTGAAGCTGGCTGCCGGGGAGGACATTGAAAACGCGCTGCGTTTTGCCAACCGCGCTGCAGCCGTGACCGTGCAGCGCCGCGGCGCTCAGGTTTCCATTCCCACGCTCGACGAAGTCGAAACGTACTTTTCCACAAAGCGAAAGCATTGAGCAAAAGTCGGAATCTGAACAATCATATTCAGATACCGATTTTGAATTGGCACCATAAAACGCACACAAAAGATAAGATGAGCTTTTCTCTCAAAGGCAAAAAAGTTTTGGATGGTTTCGCATTATATTCCCTTATCCACATCTAACGATCAACACCCCTCCGAAATATCGGAGGGGCGTTTCATTACAAATCGCCAGTGGCATTGTTGTTTGCAAACCCTAAAACGCACAGTTTGCTGCCCCGCACACCTAGCATTCCTTTTGCACCTATAAAAAGAGGCTGCAGCACCTTTATTTGTGCAACAGCCCCTTGAAATAGAAACAACAAAAAGAACAGTGGGCAGTCCTTATGTTCATGCACTTTAGCGATCGCTTTTGCTTTTGTTTGAAACAATAACGGCAACGCCAAGAACCCATAGGAGCTTGATAGGTTTCTTCGATATATCTCTTAACTCATGAAAGATATATTTGTGACATCGATATTTTTCT
>DLFZ01000029.1:0-1759 GCA_002482435.1 Christensenella sp. UBA7707 | reverse complement strand
CGGATACCAAGCCTGCGGCAAAGTTGTTGCTTTTTAACTCAACAGCCTTGAACATGCACAACTCGTGGCAGCACATACACTCAATACAGGCTGAATAATCGATTTGCTTGGTTTCTCTATCAATGGCCTGCACCGGACAGCTTTCCACACACATATTGCATTTTCTGCACTTGCTGAGGTTGACCCTCGGTTTCGTGTTAAAAAAATCTATCACTTTTACCAAGGCCTTGCTGTTGCGTTTCGTGGCTTTTTTAAAGCGCTTGGGCAGCTTGAAGTTGGTTAGTCTGGGGATCGAAACATAATCACCTGTGAGTGTGATGTTCTTTAAATTGCTTTCTCCCAAATTGCGCTTGCGTGCTGTTTGGAGCATCGGCACATCCGCAACATCCATTCCTATCATTTTTGCTGCCACGGTATCTAACGCAAGGGGATCTTCACTGATAAGGATTTTTTCAGCATGGTATACAGTGCCTGCTGTCGGCCCTTCACCTTGCATTGCTAGAATGGCATCCATAATGTGAAGCTGTATTTTCGTAGCTTCGTGGATGTCACAAATAACTTCACCGAAATCAGCGGGATTGGGAGCCGCTTTGTGATACTTTGCCTTTCTCAGCCCCGGAATACATCCAAACACATTTTTTACCGCGCCGGAGAAAATCTGGGCCGAATGTGTTTTCAGCTTTGGCAAATTAATGACCACATCAGCGTCAAAGAGCGGTTTTGCAAGATACATCGTTTCTTCACAATGGCTTTGCGGCTGAACGGCCACCACNNCCTTCGCGGTCAAAATTCTTGATGAACGCGCCTTCTTCTTCAGCCACTTTTGCGTACCCGGCCACTTTGAAGCTTTGCGCAGTGGGGGCTACTCCGGCTATGGCTCCGCCAGAACTGTCCCCTATCCATACGGTGCAGTTCAAAGCTTTGAGGATTCTTACCACTGCTCTGACAAATTCAGCATGCGTTACTGCGGCCGTTTCAGAAGCCATGGGGCCAATTAAATTCACCTTAAGAAGCACTGTGTCCTGTGGGTGAACAAATTTATCCCAGCCCCCCAAGGCTTCAACCGCAGCATTGATTTTGCTGATCAAACATTCTGTATCATAATTTTTGCATTCAAGCAGTGCTACCTTGCTCATGGTGTTCCTCCTAAAGAAGTATTGCCTTTATTCATTGCTATGCTTACGATGGCGAGCGCCTAAACGTTACCCAACCTGCGAAGGGTATAAGTACCTATGTTGGCGCCCGCCAAATCACAGCACGCCTCAGCAGCTTAGGATTGGTGTAAAACAGGCTTGCGTAGGGATTACCCTTGGTACAGGAGCATTGCTCTTGGGCCGCATTTATTGAATCGAGCGTTGCCCGCCTTTTCTAATAGTTCCACGTTTATTTGCTTTCATCAGCCAGCTGTTTTGCTTTTTCNNACCATGCGTTCAAGGTAATCATGAAATTCTGTCTGCTCCTCCAAAGAAAGACACGAGTAAACCGCATCCGACCATGTGTCGTATACGTCAATTGCCTCGGCAATGGTGGCGCGCCCCTCAGGGGTGATGGACAGGGTATTCTTGCGCCGATTCACTGGGTTTTGCTCACGCCGGACATAACCCTTGCCTTCAAGGGAGAGCAACGCTTTTGCAACCGTTGTTTTGTCCAAGCAAAGTGCAGCTGCCACTGCGTCCTGCGACATATCACAATGAAAATGCAAAAATGCGCAAATACGGTATTCTGTGAGCGAGATGCCGGTATTTCGAATGCGAGCGTG
>DLFZ01000074.1:9106-12853 GCA_002482435.1 Christensenella sp. UBA7707 | reverse complement strand
GAAAACGCGTCATACCCAAAGGGTCCCACTGATATCGAGCTGTGCTCGACGTATCAAGGATGCCGGCGCGTTTTCTTTTCCGCCCTTCGAATCTCTTTGAACTATGGAAAAACAACGAGGTATACCCTAAGGGGTACACCTCGTTGTTTGGCGGAGAGAGCGATTCGAATTAGCGTTGACCACTTTCACGCCATGAAAAATGGTCAAATTGAGTTCGAAAAACCGCCTGTTTTAGGCGGTTTTCGTTCATCAAGAATCATGTAGCGCAACCGCTTTTCGGGTTATAAAGGGTAAAATAAAGGGTCACTGTTATACAAGTGCACCGGATTCTTTATAGTCTTAAAATATGCAAAAATTAAGATAATATAGGAAAATACGATGAAATATAGTATACTCTAGCTAAACTACTTACGAAAGGAATTATCAAAAGGATGGAGAGCAAAAAGCCGTTACAAAAAAGGGATGAGAAGCAAGAGAAAAGGCCTACGTGCTTTGTTATTATGCCTTTTTCCGATCCCGACCCATACCCAAAAGGTCATTTTGATAAGGTTTACAGAGATATTTTTGCTCCTGCAATAACTGAAGCAGGTTTTGAGCCTTTTCGGGTTGACGAAGATTTTCGAAGCAGTTCAATCTTGGCGAAAATTGTCGAGGGGTTGGTTACTGCACCGATGGCGTTATGTGATCTCAGTGCTCGAAATCCGAATGTATTGTACGAGCTTGGGGTAAGACACGCCTTTGATATGCCAGTGGTTCTGGTTTGCGAATGTGGGTCAAACAGCATTTTTGACTTATCCGACATTGCAACCGTATCATACCGAAAAGAAAGAATTTATGATGAAGTATTTGAGGACCAACAAAACATCACACAAGCGTTAAAAGCAACTGCAAGAAACAGTGGCAAATCTTCCCTTATACAATTAGCAAAAATTGAGAAAGCACGAAAAGAAGGCTTGGAAGCAACCGGGCAGGACACCTCTGATTTAATAATTCAAAGCCTCGCAAACGATATCATTTCAATTAAAAAGTTGCTTCAAACTTCCTCTTATGAGAGAAATCTTCCTGCCAAAAGACAATACTTTGATCTTTATAAGGAAGCCGATAAGCGTTGTACGGGTATTATAATTACCCTCCAAAAATATGGAGATGCTCTGGATATTCCGAGTGCTGTTCTAAAAGAATTACAAGAAGATATTTTCTTTGTTTCGAGGGCTTTAGACGATGGATTTCTGGCATACAGCGTTCCCTCCGACGCAGTAAATGAGTTAAAGGGAAAGCTGGCTTTTTGTCGTCGTAAGTATACTAAAATCATAGGCAACCTTGAAGGCACAATATTAAATACTGATCAATCGTGCTCATAAGTTTCCCCTCCTTATCCCTACATACCTTTCTTAGCCAGCTCCTCTAACGCTTCGCGCAGCTCTTCACGGCGGATTGCAGCCGCCTCGGTGGCGCTGGTGTGGGTGTGCTTCCACGCAGCATAACTCGTCGCCGCGGCGGGCAGTCCTAACGCGCGTTTCCATGATCTGCTCCACACCTATGCCGTGGCCTCCATTCAAGCGGGCGACAATATAAAGACCGTGCAGGAAAACTTCAGCCATCATACGGCAGCCTTCACGCTGGACATGTACGGCCATGTTTCAGAGCGTATGAAGAAGGAAAGCGCACAACGGATGGAAGGGTTTATAAAGAATTTAATAAAGTGATGTATAGTTATGAGCAGGAAGAAGTTTTCAATACTCAGGCCGCAAGAACAGGCTGATCTAAGCGCGGTAGAATTGTATAAAACATTTGAATTATATATCAATCAAGGTGGGCGCTTTTTCTTTGGTAATGCGCACATTTCGCCTTTCTTTAATGAATTGGACGCCCTTTTGCCAAACTTGGAAAAACGGATAGAAGCCGGCGAAAAATATTATCGCGCACGACTTGTTGAGGAGCTTGCGTGGAAATACTCCACCGGAGACGCGAACTATGAGGTTTATTCTGAATCTGAATTAGGCGCCCCGCCAGCAGATAAAACAAAAGAGGGTAGAGTTAATCCTCAAGGTGTTCCCTATCTGTATCTTGCAGATACGCGAAAGTGTGCATTGGCTGAAGTAAGACCCTATATAAGCAGCATGACAGTCATTGGGACTGGACCTTTAACAAAAGATATTATCGTTGCTTCCTTCGTTTCTCCGCCCTGGACCGAACTAAGTCTTCTTCAAATAGGCCTTGTCAAGGTAGTCGGGCAACTCTTTTCCCTTCCATTGAATAATCAGAACTCTATTTGCTATCTACCTACACAGGTAATTGCAGAATACCTAAAAAACATGGGATTTGATGGAATAGAGTATTCCAGTTCTCAGTTTAAATCAGGTGCTAATCTTGCTCTTTTTGACGTAAACATTTGGAAAGCAACTTCATCAACCGCATTCATAGTATCTAATATTGAGTATAGTGCCGAGAGAGAATTTAATGTCTTCAGATATTTATTCCACCCGAATGAGGAACTGTAACTTCCAAAGGGTAAATTAAAGGGTTAATCCTGCATGGAGGAAAGAAAAAAGCCCCCAAATTGGGGGCTTTGGCGGAGAGAGAGATTCAGTTTTCGGGCATCGGCATCGACATGCTTGTTTTCCAAACCGCGCACGTCGGCCTGCCACGAAAACACGGGGCGGGAAAACGCGTCATACCCAAAGGGCACCACTGATGTCGAGCTGTGCTCGACGCATCAAGGATGCTGGCGCATTTTCTATTCCGCCCTTCAAATCTCTTTGAACGGCAGACAAAAAAACAAGGAGCACCCTGAAGGGTGCTCCTTGTTTTTTGGCGGAGAGAGAGAGATTCGAACTCTCGGTACCTTTAAAGGGTACACACGATTTCCAGTCGTGCGCCTTAGACCAGCTCAGCCATCTCTCCGCGTGAAATGGTGAAAATGCGGCGCACTTACGCAGCCTTTTGGGGCGGCGTTTTTCACACTCAAATATAATAGCGTATGAGCGGCAAAAAAGCAAGCCGAAAATTGTTGTATTACGGTTGCCTGCAAAAAGGCGTAGCCGGTTTCTCTTTATGATGGTTTGGTGAATGATTTGTAAATTATGGCGCTTTTGCTGAAAGCTACCTAAGAATCTGGTAAACTAGAAATTGCCATGCAAAAACGCATACGGCAAGGAGAACGGATCGCGTGAAAAAACAAAATACTTTTTTGTTTCGTGTGTTCAAAGGCTTCATCATTGGCGTCGCGGCCATTTTGCCCGGCGCAAGCGGAGGCGTTTTGGCGGTCGCCATGGGTATTTACAAGCCCGCGCTCGACGCGGTGGCAAATATTTTTAAGACGTTCAAGGCAAGCGCGCGCTTTCTTCTTCCGCTTGGCCTAGGGGCGGCAATCGGTTTGCTTTCCATGAGCCGCCTTGTGGAGTACCTCATGCTCAACTTCCGCGAGCAAACGATGTTCGCGCTGATGGGCCTTGTTTTAGGCGGTATCCCTTCGCTCGTAGGGGAAGCGAACGCGCGCGGTTTCAAAAAAAGGTATCTGTTTGCATCCGTTTTCGGCGTAGGCTTCATTATATTGTTTGCAGTGCTCAACAACATCCTCACACAAAGCGGCCACTGGCCGTTTAACGGTTGGACGAGCATGCTCGCGGGCGGCATTTTGGCGGTGGGTACCATTATCCCCGGCATCAGCACGTCGTTTCTTTTGATTCACATGGGGCTTTACGAGCCGCTTCTTGCCGCTCTTAACGATTTTAACATTCTCATGCT
>DLFZ01000074.1:6781-9080 GCA_002482435.1 Christensenella sp. UBA7707 | reverse complement strand
GTAAAGCGCATGTTCGAGAAGTTTTACGGCTACGCGTACTACGCGGTGCTGGGTTTTTTGATCGGCAGCATTGTGCTGGTTTTCCCGGGTATCACTTGGGGGCTTACGGCGCTTGTTGATATGGTGCTTTTGAGTGCGGGCGTATACGGCGGCTACCTTTTGTGTAAAAAGCCTGCCGAATCTTAAAAGGTACCGTCTGTTTTGGGAGAACGGCTTGCGGGGTGCGTTTTGCCCCTGCTATGCTTAAGCCGAAACTTGCGCAAAGGAACATCAAACACAGGGAGGTTTTCATGAAACGACGTTTGCTTGCCGCAGCGCTTATGCTGGCGCTTGCGATTACTTTGTACCCGGTACAGGCCGCGGAGGCCACGGTGCTTAGCGGCATGGCCAGCAAAGTTGACTACGACAACACCGACCCCAACCGCTACGCCATTGAACTCGACCTTGTAAACCAAATCATCACCGTATACGAAGGCGGCATCGGCGGCACCATCGTGCTGCAAAGCCTTTGTAGCTCCGGCGATAAGGAAAACCCCTCCGGCAGCGGCACCTACAAGCTCGGCACGCTCAAGGAGCGCTTTGGGTACTTTGTGGCCTACGGGCAGTACGCGCAGTATTGGACGCAGGTCATACGCGGGGTGTACATCCACTCCGTAATGTACGATTCACTCAAGCTTTCGAGCATGTCGCGCGCGGCGTACAACAACCTTGGCAAGGCGGTTTCGCACGGCTGCATTCGCGTGCTTCCCCATGTGGCGCAATGGGTTTATTACAACTGCCCGCCGGGTACCGTTTGCAAGCTCAATACGAAGGCCGTGCCAAACCCCGAGCTTGTAAAAACGCTCAAGGCCGCCATCCCCCCGTACAGCAAATACGCGCAACCGACCGATTCGAAGCCCGCCATCATGGAGATCCCCGCGGTGGTGCGCACGAACGGCGTGCCGCTTCGCACGGGCTTTTCCACCTCGAAGGATAAAACCCTAGCGACACTTAACATCAACGACCGCGTCATGCTTTTGCAGCTTGCCGACGACTGGTGCAAGGTGCGCGTTGTTTCGAGCGGTAAGCTTGGGTACATAAAAACCCAGTATCTTCTTTGCTATCCGGACGAACCAGTAACCATGCGCGAAGGTTTTCAGGCGACGAGCAAAACCTACCTTTACGCAAGTGCGAGCACGGACGCCAAGCGGCTTGCCTCCATTTCCAAAAACGCCGAGGTCAACGTTACCGGCGACGGTGGGAAGCAGGGCTGGTATTTGGCAAGCTACAACGGCCAAACCGGCTATGTCCGTGCCAAGTATGTAAAAACGGCAAGCCTTATGGTGTTCCCTTACATTGAAACCGTAGCCGTTTCCGCTCCGGCGGATGGCGGCGCGCAAGGTACGCAAACAGCGGCAAGCGGCGCGCGCATTCTCGATGGCATTACAGCCAACTTCCGCGCGTCAGCCAGCGCGCAATCCACAGTTCTCGCGGTGCTTTCCGGAGGCACGCCCGTTACGATCGTTTCCGCCGCGGAAAACGGCTGGTATTACTGCACCGTAAACGGCGTGGGCGGTTATTTGCACCAAAGCTGTTTGCTGCTTGGGTGAGCAGCAAGGGCGTTGTTAAAAACTTGAGTTTACGTTTTACAAAGCGTGCCGCAGCGAACCGTTGCAGCACGCTTTTTGTTTTGTTATTCTTATTTAGATAAGTGTTTGCTTCAACATGTTCGGGAGGGATTGTATGCAGGATATTCTATTCAAAACGGAAAGCTTTGTTTTTTCCTACCGCATTGCGGGCATCTTGATTCGCGACGGCAAGGTATTGCTTCAAAAGCCCCGAAACGACGAGGGCTATTCTTTTCCGGGCGGGCATGTTTCCTTCGGTGAAACGTCCGACAAGGCATTGATACGGGAGTTTAAGGAAGAAATCGGTACCGATATAAAAGTTGAGCGGCTCTTGCTGATCGGAGAAGTTTTCTTCCCATGGGGGAGCAAGCCCTGTCAGCAAATCGGGTTGTATTATTTGGTATCGCTGTGCGACGAAACGCAGATACCGCTTGAGGGCACCTTCAAAGCGTTCGACGAACTGTGCAACGAACGGGTGGATTTGGACTTTTGCTGGATCCCGCTTTCAAAGCTAAGTGAAATCACCCTTTATCCAACGGGACTTGAACAAGACCTCCTCTCCCTGCCGGAAAACGTAAAGCATTTCGTTTATGTTGAATAAGCAGCTTGCATGCACGCACCGTCAACAGGTTCCTTCATCCGATGTTTTTCAGCACACAAAAAAGTCCTCCGCTTACGCGGAGGACTTTTAT
>DLFZ01000074.1:0-6706 GCA_002482435.1 Christensenella sp. UBA7707 | reverse complement strand
GCCGCGCCCGTTACGGCGTCGCCGCCCGCGAAAATACCGTCGCGCGTGGTAAGGCCCTTGTCGCTGTCGCGCAGCACCAAGCAGCCGTGGCGGTTTACCTCAAGCCCCTTCGTTGTGCGGCTTATGAGCGGGTTTGGTGAGTTGCCGATGGCCATTACCACGCAGTCGGCTTCCATATCAAACTCGCTGCCTTCAATGCGTACGGGCTTTGCGCGGCCGGAAGCGTCCGGCTCGCTCAGGCGCATTTTCTCCAAGCGAACGCCGCGCACCCAGCCGTTTTCATCCTCAAGGATGGCGATGGGGTTGACGAGGAATTGGAACTCAATGCCCTCTTCCTTTGCGTGGTGAATTTCTTCAAGCCGCGCGGGAAGCTCCTTTTCCGTTCTGCGATAAATGATGGCGGATTGCGCGCCGATGCGCTTGGCGCAGCGTGCCGCGTCCATCGCCACGTTGCCGCCGCCCACGACAATCACCTTGTTTGGCTGCGGAATGGGTGTTTCCGAACCCTTTTGGAACGCCTTCATGAGGTTGATGCGCGTCAAAAACTCGTTGGCGGAGTATACGCCGCCCGCTTCCTCGCCGGGGATGTTCATAAACGACGGAAGCCCCGCGCCGCTGCCCACGAAAACGGCTTCAAAACCTTCTTCTTCAATCAGCTCATCCACGGTGGCGGTTTTGCCTACCACAAAGTTTGTGCGAATGGTTACGCCGAGCTTTTTGAGGTTTTCGATTTCATCGCGCACGATGGTTTTCGGAAGACGAAATTCCGGGATGCCGTAAACCAGCACGCCGCCCGCCTCATGAAGCGCCTCGTAAACCGTTACCTCGTAACCCATGCGCGCAAGCTCGCCCGCGCAGGTAAGGCCAGAGGGGCCGGAACCGACGACCGCTACCTTATGGCCGTTTTTCTGCGGCACAACCGTTTCCTTTTTGGCGTTTGCCATATAGTAATCCGCCACGAAGCGCTCGAGCCTGCCGATGCCGACCGGCTCGCCCTTGATGCCGCGCACGCAAAGCTGCTCACACTGCTTTTCCTGCGGGCATACCCGCCCGCATACAGCGGGCATCAGGTTGGTTTCGTAGATCTTTTCGGCGGCGCCGATAAAGTCGCCCTCTTTGATGAGGGAAATAAAATCCGGTATCGCAATGCCCACCGGGCAGCCTTCCACGCAAGGTCTATGCTTGCAGTTCAGGCAGCGGTTCGCCTCGTCTACCGCGTTTTCGCTCGTGTAGCCAAGCGCGACCTCCGAAAAGTTCGTGTTCCTTACGGAGGGTTCCGCCTCTGGAATGGGTGTTTTTACGTTTGATTTGTTGTACGCCATGTTATTCACCAACCTTTTTCGACATCAGCCTGCAATCGGCCTCGCGGGAACGGTTTTGCTCCTGCGCCGTGTAGGCGCGGTTGCGCTTCATGAGCTGGTCAAAATCCACAAGGTGGCCGTCAAAATCCGGCCCATCCACACAGGCAAACTTGGTTTCGCCGCCAACGCTGACGCGGCAGCAACCACACATGCCCGTTCCGTCGATCATGATGGGGTTCATGCTCACCACGGTTTTGATACCGTACTGCTTGGTGAGCGCGGCCACGAACTTCATCATGATGATGGGGCCGATGGCAATCACCTCGTCGTACTGCTCGCCGCTGTCAATCAGGCTCTTGAGCGCGTTTGTTACAAGGCCCTTTTCGCCATAGCTGCCGTCGTCGGTCATGATGAGGAATTTATCGCTCACGGCGCGGAACTCGTCTTCAAGAATCACAAGGTCTTTTGTGCGGAAACCCGCCACGGTATGCACCGTTGCGCCAAGGCTATGGAGCTTTTTCGCCACGGGGTAAGCGATGGCACTGCCCACGCCGCCGCCGATGACGGCGACCTTCTTTAAGCCTTCCACATGCGACGCCACGCCAAGCGGACCTACAAAATCACGAAGGCTCTCCCCTTCGTTCAAACCGTTCAAAAGCTTGGTTGCAGCACCCACGATCTGAAAGATGATGGTAACAAGCCCGTTTTCACGGTCATAGTCCGCAATGGTAAGCGGAATGCGTTCGCCCGCTTCATCCACACGCAAGATCACGAACTGCCCTGCCTCTGCCTTTTTGGCGATTTCGGGCGCTTTGATGCGCATGAGCGTTACGGTTGGGTTGAGCTCCTTTTTGTATGCGATTTCAAACATGGCGGTTTCTCCTTTGTGAAATCGGCGCGTTGCGCCGGTTTGCAAGCAAGAATTGCTGCGCGCTTAAGCATTTGCGCACGTTTTTATTGTAACCCAATCAAGAGAAAAACGCCATTCCAAAATTGCATCGGAACAAGCGCTTTTCTATATGGCATGCCGTGCACGGGCATGTTATGCTTAGATGAAACCACACATAGGAGGAACGTATGCGGCGGCTTGACAGAAAAACGGACGATGTTTTGGGTATCCTTCAAAAATGCAAGGTGCTGCGGCTTGGGCTTTGCGCGAACAATACGCCCTATGTTGTGCCGCTGAACTTCGGCTACACGCTTGAAAACGGCACGCTTACTTTTTATTTGCATTGCGCGAACGCCGGGAAAAAGCTCGACTTGATTCAGCAAAACCCCAATGTTTGCGTGGAGCTCGACTGCTCGCACGAGCTTGTGCGCGGTGAAAGCGCCTGCTCCTGCACGTTTTATTACGAAAGCCTCATCGCCTTCGGACAAGCGGAGCTTGTGGAAGCCTTTGAGGAAAAGGCATATGCCCTTCATAAGCTGATGGAGCACCAATGCGGCCAAGGGACGTACGAATTCCCCCAAAAAGCCGTGGACGGCCTGACCGTTATCAAAGTAACTTGCAAGGAATACACCGCAAAAGCGCATACAAAGGAAGCGTAAAACAAGCCTAATTTCAACTGGGTCTCTTCCCCTTCCTACGCAAAAAAGCGGGGCCGCATTGCGACCCCGTTTTTGTTATGCCTTATCTGTTTTCCATCTCCACGCGTTTTACTCGCTTTCTCCACCGAGCAGCGCGTCAAAGCCCTTGAGTACGGCTTCCTTTGTTTTGTAGCTGATTTCGGGCAGTTTCCCGCCCCAAACCTTTTCCGCTTCGGAGAAGCCTTTCAAAAAGGCGTCCTTCATTTTTTCAAGCTTGGCGGGGTCCCCGCCAGCGGCGGCTTTGGCAAAATTAAGGATGTTTTCTGACACCTGCTTTACGCCCCACGCGCCGTTTTCGCCGATGAGTTCCTCAGCCTGCTTGCGGGTTGCATCGTCCACGTTGAGGGAGGAAAGCGTTTTGCCCAAATCGGTAACACCCTCAAAGTTCGCGTTTGCGCCGAACACGCGGGAAAGCACACCCTTTACGGCTTCGCTCTGTTTGTCAAACAGAGCCGATACCATTTGCTTGAACGCGGTGTAACCCTTGCGGTATTCGGCCTTGAGTTCTTTGATTTTTTCGTAGTCCACCTGAAACTTGCTCGTACTTTCGCTGCCGGTTTCCACCTCGTAGGCCTGCTCACCGGAGGCTTCCGCGCTTTGCGAAGCCTCGGACACAGCCTGCGTGGAGGAAGCGGTTACGTTTGTGTTGTACGCCTCGAGCACGGAGGTTGTAAGATTGATATCAATTGGCATACGATCCACTCCTTTGGCTGTTTTCGGGCACTTCCGTGTGTCCTCATTTATATAAATCGGTAAAATTCCAAAAAACTTGATGGAAAATAACTGAAAAGGAAAATTTACTTTATGGGATCGTCAAGGGGCCACAGTCCCTCGACTGTATTCCGGCTTCGGCGGCATGTACGCCGAAACGGATGAAAGCCGCAGGCTTTCATTCTTCTCACGCTTTGCCGCCGGAAATGCGCAGCTTTTAGGCAAAGCGTGCAATCTCAAAAAAGTGACGTCAGGCACTTTTTTGACGACGAAAAAGCGGCGCTCGGAAGCGCCGCCTTTGTATTTTGTATGCTTAAAACCGCTTTTTAGGACGCCGCTTTTTGCGCAAGCTCGCGCGCCATGGCGACAAACGCATCCACCTCTTGTTCAGTGGTGTCATGCGAAGCGACGAGGCGAACGGTATCCATGCCGAAATCGGCATCGTGAAAGTCCATAAACGCGCGCATCGGCTCAATGATTTGGTGCGGCAGCACCACAAACACCTCGTTTGCCTCGGTGGGCGCGGCGCAGAAAACGCCGTTTACCGTACAAAGCCCGTCGGAAAGGCGCTTCGCCATGGCGTTCGCGTGCGAGGCTGCGGAAAGCCACAGATCGTTTTCGAGCATGGCGTCAAACTGCGCGGCGATGAAGCGCATTTTTGAAATGAGCTGCGTGCAGGACTTTCGCACATAGGGCATATGCGGCAAATCCTTAAAGCAAACAATCGCCTCGCCGAACATGCCGCCGTTTTTGGAAAGCCCAAAGGAGAGCGCATCCACGCCCGCGAGCCGCGTCATGGCGGCGGGGCTGCAATTAAGCGCCGCGACAGCGTTTGCGAACCGCGCGCCGTCCATATGCAGCATCATGCCGTTTGCGTGCGCAAAATCCGCAATGGTCTGAATTTCATCGAGCTTATACACGGTGCCCGTTTCCGTACACTGGGTGATGGAAATCACCCTGGGTTGGCTTGCGTGCTGGCTGCCGATTTTTGAAAGAAGCGGCTCCATTTCCTCAACGGTGAGCTTGTTCTTCGCGTTGCCGCGAAGCGTGTACAACTTGCCGCCGGTGAGGTGCTCCACGGCACCCGTTTCGTCGCAGTTGATGTGCGCAAGCTCCGTGCAGATGATGCCGCCCCATGTGGGGCACATGGCGTTGAGGCACACGGCGTTTGCGCCGGAGCCGTTGAACACGAAATGCGCCTCGCAGGAGCCGCCGAACAGCTCGGCAATTTGAGCGAGCACCTGCTTTGTATATGGGTCCTCACCGTAGGAAATGGCGTGGCCGCGGTTTACTTCTGCAAGCTTTTCCATCACGCGCGGATGAACCGTAGCACAGTTGTCACTTGCGAAAAATTTTTGAAACTCCATCATGACTGCACCAGATACGCGTTGATGAACGCGTCCAAATCCCCATCCATGACCGCTTGAATGTTGCCGTTTTCCACATTGGTGCGGTGATCTTTCACCAGCGTATACGGCTGGAAGACGTAGGAACGGATTTGGCTCCCCCACTCGATTTTTTTCATTTCACCCTTGATTTGTGACATTTGCTCCATGCGTTCACGCTCCTGAAGCTCCAGAAGCTTGCCCTTGAGCATGCGCATGGCGGTTTCCCTGTTTTGAAGCTGGGAACGCTCGTTTTGGCACTGCACCACGATGTTCGTCGGCAGGTGCGTGATACGGATGGCTGAACTCGTTTTGTTTACGTGCTGGCCGCCCGCGCCGCTGGAGCGGTAGGTATCTACCCTGAGGTCATCAGCGTTGATTTCGATGCCCCCATCGTCGTCCTCAAAGATCGGCGTAACATCAAGCGACGCAAACGAGGTGTGCCGCCTGCCGGAGGAATCGAACGGGGAAATGCGCACGAGCCTGTGCACGCCCTTTTCAGCTTTCAGATAGCCATAGGCGTTTTCGCCGTCCACCTCGAAGGTAACGCTCTTGATGCCGGCCTCGTCGCCATCGAGAAGGTCCAAAACCTTTACGGAATAGCCTTTGTTTTCGCAGTAGCGGGTGTACATGCGGTAAAGAAGGGAAACCCAGTCCTGCGCCTCGGTACCGCCGGCGCCCGCGTGCAGCGAGAGCACGGCATTTTTATCATCATAGTCGCCCTTTAACAGGGTTTCAAGGCGAAGCGCATCCACTTTTACGGCAAATGCGCTGTACTCCTCTAAAATTTCATCGACCATGCTCACATCCTCAGCCTCGTCGGCAAGCTCGATGAGCGTTTGCACATCGTCGCCTGCGCGGGAAAGCTTTTCGTACTTTGTGAGCTTGGCTGTTACCACCTTCATGCGCTGGTTGACCTTGTTGGCGTTTTCAACGTCGTTCCAAAAGCCATCCGCGCCCATTTGTTCTTCGATGCTCTCTTTTTCCCGCCTCAATCCGGCAAGGTCAAAGAGATTCACCTGCCTCTTTGAGTGTTTGCATGGATGCCGCAAGCTGCTGCTTGACTTCGTCCAGTTGAATCACTTTTCTTCACTTCCTTTTGTTGTGTATTTTTTCGGAGGCTCCGCCTCCGCAGACAAACTATTTGGGTGGTGCGATATAAAATCGCCCCCCTACAAGGCAAATACGACTGCTCTTAGGCATAAATCCGTTTTTTCTGACGATATGCGCATCAGAAAAAACACCTTGATATTCCGGCTTCGGCGGCATGTACGCCGAAACGGATGAAAGCCGCAGGCTTTCGTTCTTTGCAGGAAGTACCGGCCGTGCCGAAGGCCGCCCTCAGCGGGGGACGCCTCGGGCACTTGGCCCGCGGGCCTTCGCAGGTACTTCCTGCAATTCTCGGTGAAGTGACGGAAGCGTCACTTCACCGACACGCAGAGCGTACTACGCGCCGCAGCAGTTTTTGTACTTCTTCCCGCTGCCGCAGGGGCAGGGGTCGTTGCGGCCGACCTTGGGGTCGGCGCGGCGCACGGTGTCGGGCTTGGTTTCGGCGGGTTCGCTGCCGCCGGCGTATTTCATCTCTTCCTGCTCCTCGTGCTTGAGCTCCTCCTGTCGGACGATCTCGATGCGCAGATGCATGAGGGCCTTCATGGTGTTCTCGCGGATGCGGAAGAGCAGGTCCTCGAAGAGTTCGAAGCCTTCGCGCTTGTACTCCTGCTT
>DLFZ01000170.1 GCA_002482435.1 Christensenella sp. UBA7707 | reverse complement strand
CCTGCGGCATCTCTCTTAGGTAGTAGATGATTCCTGCGTAGGAAGAGATAAACGAAACGCTCAGCGTACCATGCGGCTTAAGAAGCTCCATACACGCGTTAACAACCGCTTTGCGGTCGGTTTCGTCAAGAAGATGGTAAAGCGGCCCCATCAAAAGAATATGGTCGTAGCGTTCGCCCTGCAGCGCACTCAAATCGCGCGCATCCCCAGTAAGTGCCGTAATGGGTAAATTAAGCTCTTGCGCTTTGGCTTTGGCGAAAGCGACGTTGCCGTTTGAAAGGTCGAAAAGCGTTACATCACAGCCAAGCTTGGAAAGCCACAATGAATAACGGCCGGGGCCACCACCGCAGTCCAGCACTTTTTGGCCGGGTTTTACATACTTGGAGATGAAAGAACGGTTGATGTCAAACTCAAAACGGTGGATTTCAAGCCGATCCCATTCCATCTGCACATCTTGGTCATAAAAAGCTCAAATCGTCTCACACGATTGCAACATAACCGCACCTCCCAAGAGTAAATTTCAACCATCCTAACACAAGCATTTGTTATGCGTCAAGGCCGTCAAACACGCATTAGCGGAATATGCGGAATATATTCTTTCAACAACTTAAATTCGGCCGTTCGGCCGAATTTAATGTCCGAAATTTCTTGGAATAGAAAAGCGGTTACTCCTGCGGGAAAAATGAGAGCTGACCGGTAGTTGCGGCGTTTTTCGGGGCGGCATGGAGCGGCGCAGATGCAAGCGAACGTATTTGCGAAAGATCGGCAACCGGATCGCCGTTTAACCAGAGAAAAGCCTGTTCTTTGGTGGGGATCACTGGCATTCGCGAGTGGATTGCCGACAAATTTGGCGCGGCTTGCCGTGTGAGAATCACAAAAGCGGGGCGGTTATTTTCCCTTAATATCCGGTAGAGGCCCGCCATGTAAAGCGTGGGGGAGGAAGGATCATAAATCTCATGCTTTACCTTTACGCTTGCGGAAACCGCCTGCCATTCAAAATAACGCGCTGCCGGAATGAGGCACCTTAACCCGGCGTGCAGAGAACCCTGAAACATCGGCTTTTCCGAAGCGGTCTCAATACGCGCATTGATAACAACGCCTTTTTGATTCGGCCGGGGAAAGCCCCAACACATCAGACAAGCTCCGTTTTTTGTAAGCACGGGTGCAAAATCCGTTGGAAAGATTTCGCCGGTTTGTAGGCTAAATACCTGCTCGCTGTCGGTTTTTTGCGCGCAGGATTGTATAAGCTTTTGTATCTCGTCATTTTCAAGATCCAAAAAATAGCGGCCACACATAAGAAACTCCATAAAATAAGGATATCTTTATTATATCATGGAGACGGGGGATACAAAAAGAACAGGCACTCAGAGAGTGCCTGTTCTTTTTGGCTGCGGAACTAGGATTTGAACCTAGACAATACGAGTCAGAGTCGTAGGTGCTACCGTTACACAATTCCGCAACAAATTTTTTAAAATTATCCCGGGATGCCGTCTACCCCAGTTATAAAATACCCGCCTCTAGGCAGGTGGGTGCACCGTGATGGTTTCAGCTTACCAAACAAACGAAGGTGGCATCCGCCATATCAACAAGTGCTCCCGGCATTACTCTGTGGGTTTATAACCAAAGCATAACGCACATCACAGGATGGTGGTGGGATTAGTTGGGATCGAACCAACGACCTCTACGATGTCAACGTAGCGCTCTGACCAGCTGAGCTATAACCCCTCGCTTTCGCAAATTCTATTATACATAGAATTAGTCGCTTTGCAAGTGGAATTTTTTTTATGCGGCGTTTATGCTATAATCATAAGCGGGTGATAAAACCGTGAAAAGACCAAGGAACAGGGCGGTTTCACCATCGCGGCAAACGCTTGAAAATGCCGCAAAAAAATTTTAGCCGGTGCGGCGCTTGAGCAAAAGGGGCAAAGCTATGTCATACTTTTCCGACGGTTTTACCAAAAACAAACTCATTGTTCTTTATGTTCTTCGCGAGCACGGGCTTGAGCTCACGCGCGAACAGTTTACCACATTGGCGGGCGAAAGTGAGCTCATGCCGTTTTTCGAGCTTCAGGCGGCCGTTTCCGAGCTTGAGGAGGAAGGGCTGATTGCCGCCGTGCCGCGCGTTTTTGGGCAAGCGTATACACTCACCGCGATGGGGCGCGAAACCATTGATATGTTTGCAGAACGGCTGCCGCTTTCGCTGCGCGAGGAGTTGCAGGAATACGTGGAGCTGAGCGGCGGCAAGCTTCATAGAAGCGCGCAATATTCCTCGGGTACAGAGAAGCTGCCATCGGGTGTGTACCGTGTAACGCTTAAGGCCTTGGAAAGCGACAATGAGCTTATTTCGCTTTCGCTTTTGATGCCCGATGCGCAAAGCGCACGCCTTGCATGCAAAAACTGGGAAAACAGCGCAGGGGAAATTTATCGGTTTTTGTTTGATCGGCTTCTTAACGAAGCAAAGGATGCGGATTGATATATTACAGATAGTCCGTCATACGGTGGATATTTTCCTGCTCAAGCGCAACAAACTTTTTCCCAAGTTCGATGGCTGTGTCCTCTGCGCCGGCAAAGGTTCTTATGCCGCGGGCTAGGTCTGTGATGTTGGAAACACAGCCCTGCATCACCATTTCCGCCATATGGGAGGAAGTTTTGTCGATCCGCAGGTTCATGTAAAGCGCGGCTTTCGCCGAAAAGTCGCCGAAACGGTCGAGCGTTTTTTTACCCTTCTTGATTTGTTCGCTCTCTTCGGTGCGCAAAAGATCCTGCGCATTCTCCATAACAACGTGATATTGCGCAAATTGCTCCGCGAGGGCATTTCTGAAGCTCCCATCCTCGCTGTGCTTGATGAGCTCAGAAAGCATTTGCTTGCCAAACTGTGCGTTGTCGTAAATTTGATCGAGTAAGTCAAGGGTATCCGTTTTCATAAAGCTCCTTTGCAGGCATGCTTCAAACGCTGCCTGCCATTGTGTTTTGTGGCGTTTTTCGCTTTATTAAAAGCGAAGGCACCGGATTGTTGTTGCGCTTTTTCGCGGCGCTTCGAATCTACGGTTAAGTTGCCCAAAAACGCGGGATATATTATAATGTCATTGGGAAGCCTGTCCGTTAAAATACGGTGCGGCTTCCAACATGTACCGCAAGTTACAAGGCGTTTCTACAAAATGTGGTATTTTTATTTTTTATGGCGGAGGAATTCATGGCGAAGGATTATACCGTAAGCGATATCAAAGTAATGGAGGGCTTGGAGGCCGTTCGCGCAAGGCCGGGTATGTACATTGGCAGCACGGGAACGCGAGGCCTGCACCACATGCTTTGGGAGATCGTGGACAACGCCGTGGATGAGGCGGCAAACGGCTATGCAAATGAAATCTCCGTAACGCTACACCGTGACAATTCCGTGACCGTGCAGGACAATGGACGCGGCATTCCCGTTGGTATTCACGAAAAATACGGCATCAGCGGCGTAGAGCTTGTTTTTACAAAGCTACATGCGGGCGGCAAATTCGGCAACAGCTCCTACGGCTATTCGGGGGGCCTTCACGGCGTTGGCGCATCTGTCGTGAACGCACTTTCGGAATATGTGGAGGTGGAGGTTTGCACCGAAGGCCGCGTCTATGAGCAAAAGTTCAGAAGTTATCAGGACTCTTCCGGAAAAATCATTTCCGGGCAGCCGACAGGCGCCCTTACAGAAACCGGGCGCACGCGTAAGCAGGGGTCTACGGTAACATTTTTGCCCGACGCACGCGTGTTT
Organism: Christensenella sp. UBA7707; assembly: GCA_002482435.1. Classification (GTDB taxonomy): domain Bacteria; phylum Bacillota; class Clostridia; order Christensenellales; family CAG-138; genus UBA7707. The sequence goes on along the minus strand of DLFZ01000170.1, from coordinate 1,233 downwards.
GAAACGCTGCAAATGAATTTTGATACCATCGCCAAACGCCTGCGCGAGCTCGCCTACCTTAACAAAGGCGTATGCTTTAAGCTTGAGGATCAACGCGAATGGGGCAACAAAAAAACGCGCGAGTATAAGTACGATGGCGGTTTAAGCGATTTTGTCAAATATTTAAATGAGGACAAAACCGCTCTTTATGACACCCCCATCTGCTTCAAGGGCGAGAAGGACGATATTTCGGTTGAAGTAGCGCTTCAGCACAACGACGGCTATGCAGAGAGTATTTTCTCCTATGTCAACAACATACCCACAACAGAGGGCGGTACGCATGAAACGGGCTTCAAAGCGGCACTCACTAAGGTACTCAACGACTACTGCCGCAAGTATGACATTTTGAAAGACAAGGACGCTTCGCTTTCCGGTGAGGATTTCCGCGAGGGCCTTACGGCGATCCTTTCGTTAAAAATGCATACCATACAGTTTGAAGGGCAAACCAAAACGCGCCTTGGCAATACCGAAGCGCGAACGGCCGTGGAAAGCGTTGTGGCGGAAAAGCTTGCGCCGTATCTCGAAGATTTGAAAAATGCGCAGACCGCCAACAAAATTGCCGAAAAGGCCATGCAGGCATCCAAAGCGCGTGAGGCGGCGCGCAAAGCAAAGAGCATGGCGCGCGAAAAAAACAAGCTTGAAAACGCGCCGCTCGTGGGCAAGCTTTCAAGCTGTACGGGCCGCGACCCGCTTGTGAACGAGCTTTTCATCGTGGAGGGCGATTCGGCCGGTGGCAGTGCAAAGCAAGGCCGCGACAGGCGGTTTCAGGCGATTTTGCCGCTTCGCGGAAAGCCGCTCAACGTGGAAAAAAAGCGCCTCGACCAAGTGCTTGCAAACGATGAGTTCCGCTCCATGATTACGGCTATCGGCACAGGCATTGGTGAGGATTTCAACATCGTCAACATCAAATACAACAAAATCATCATCCTTGCGGATGCCGATCAGGACGGCGCGCACATCCGCGCCATCCTTTTGACCTTCTTCTACCGTTACATGCGCGAGCTGATTACGGACGGGCATGTGTACATTGGCATGCCGCCGCTTTACAAGGTACAGCGCGGCTCTACCGTGCGTTATGCTTATTCCGACGAAGAGCTTCAGGATACGATTGCCGAGGTCGGCAAGGGCTATACGCTGCAACGTTACAAAGGGCTTGGCGAAATGAACCCCGAGCAGCTTTGGGAAACCACCATG
>DLFZ01000217.1 GCA_002482435.1 Christensenella sp. UBA7707 | reverse complement strand
TCCGAGTTTCCCATTATGTTTATTAACCCCCACTCCCCCATCTATTAGACAGCGCCCCTCTGAAATATCGGAGGGGCGCTTAAATACTATATTGTCATTGTTTGGTAGTTTGGTAGTTTTGTTGTTTATTAATGACAACGTCTCAGTAGAGTCATATTCTTCTTACGCATTCATGTTCCCTCGAGTGATCTGACGCTTGTCTGACGCTTGTCTTTCAAGTCGGTTCCTCTACCCGCAAACAACAAGCGCCGCAACCGGCATATGCCCATTGCGGCGCTTTGTTTGAACCTTCGTCAGGATTTCCTCTTTTTAGCGCCGTCCGCTTTTGTGGCGAGCATAAAGCCGCCGATACCCGCCGTCAGCGCGAACACTGCGACCGTTACCGCAAAGCACCACGAGAGCGCCGCCACCATTATGGAAAGAAGCACGTCGAAAGGAATGTCCTGTATGACAATGCTCAGCTTTTCGCTGATGGCAGCAAGTAAAAATACGCACGACGTGGTGGCAAGCCCTGTGGCGAACGACCATTTCATGGCGCGGTACGAAACGCTCTTGAGCTCTTCGCCCTCCTCGGCACGCGCCGCGAAAAACAGCGCAAAGAACAGAAGAAACGCCGTAAGCTGGAGGCTGTTAAGAAGCAAGCCCGCAACCCCTACAAGCCCTAGAAAGCCAAATTTGGAAAGCTTGTTTTTCATAAACGCTCCTCCTTTCAAGAAAGATCCGCGTCAAGCGCGCGCTTGATGGTTTCCGTCCAAATTTCATAGCCCGCGTCGTTGAGATGCACAAGGTCGCCTCTGAAAAGCTCCTCGCGGATGTCGCCGTCCGCGCCGATGAGCGCCGCCGCGCAGTCGATATAACGAAGGTGTGCGGAGCCCTCGCAAAGCGCCGCCATGGCGTCATTGAGCGTTTTTTCATCCGCGCGGGATTCGGGCTGCGCGCCGGTCGCGTACACTGAAACGTAGTAGAGCTTCGCTTCCGGCAGGGCTGCATGAAGGTCATCTAAAAGCCTTGTAAGGTCTGCCGCCACGTCGCCCGGGTCACGGTGGTCGTTGTGCAGGTCGTTGGCGGCCACATAAACGAGCACGGCTTTGGGCGCAAACGGCGTTACAAGCGTATCGAGGTAGGAAACCCAGTCCTTCACCACCGTGCCGCCTATGCCCACGTTTACGGTTTTGAGCGGTCCGAGGTCGGACGCGGAATTTTTCCAGTTTTGAACGGTGGAGCTGCCCATCAGCACCACGTCAGGGTTTGAATAGCCCGCTTTTTGATATTTTTGCGCATAGCCCCATACCGTAAGGCCCTTGATGTTAAACGCAAACCCGAAAAGCATCGCGAGGAACAAAATAAAAACACAACCAACGGTCAAAAAGGTTTTAAGCCCAGGCTTCATAAGCGTTTCCCCTTATTCCTGCTGCGCGCGGAACGCCTTGTAGCGCCCTTCTAGCAGCTGTTCGGATTCATCGAGCGTAATTTCCCCATGGTTCGCCTGGCTCATCACGAGCACGTCGCGGTCGCGCAGCTTGTAGAACAGCTGTAAAATCACGACCTGGCCGATCGCGCCGATGATAGGAATCACCGAGTACAAAAGCCAAAGGCCGGTTTTCGCCACCTCCGTTTGCGTATCCGACCCCGAAATGAAGCCGAACAGGCTCATCAAAAGCAGCGTAATGGCGCTTGAGAGCGCGCCGATCACCTTGGAGGAGAAGGATTGAATGGCAAACGCGGAGCCTTCCGCGTGCAGGCCCGTTACATAGGTGCCGTACTCGGCAAAGTCCGGCGTAAAGAGGAAATACATCATGGTGTTCGCGCCCGAGGAGAAGCCGCGCACCGCGTTAAGAAGCGCAAAAACGAGGAAGTTTTCGTAACCCGTTATATACATCAGCACCGATGAAACAATGGTTACGAGGTTGGAAAGCACGAGGATTCGCATTTTATCCATGCGGTTGAGAAGCCCCTTCACGATGAAAATCGAAAGAAGGCCGGGGATGAAGCTGATCAGAAGAATGGGGGTGATCATGCTGTCGCCGCCAAGGTTGTAAATGGCAAACAGGTTTCCAACCGTGCCCACGGTGTTGGAAAGGCCGTACACGATGGCGGAGCTGAAGAAAATAAGAAGATACTTGTTTTTGCGCACGTACGCGAGAAGCTCCTTGACCTTGGGCGGCTTATCCTCCTGCACGCGGTAACGCTCCTTGAACTTAAACGAACCGGGCAGCATGGTGAGAAGCGCAAACGCGGAGAAGATGGCGACCGTCGGCTTCCAGCCGATGGACTGATACATGCTCGGGATGAACAGCACCACAAACGCGGGGATGGTAGAAACGAGCTTGGAGGTGCTGATGATCTGCGAGCGCTCGGTGGGGTTATCGGTCATGGCGGTGGTGAGCGCAAAGTACGGCACCTCCGTCATGGTGGAGGCGACGTCGTAGAGCATGTAGCCAAACAGCAGGAAAATGGCCTTGCCCGTTACGGAAACCTCAAGCGGCACGAAAAACAGCGCCGTTGCCACCACGGGCAAAAACACCGACGCAACGCGCATCCACGGCACATATTTTCCCGCTTTCATGCGGGATTTGTCCACGATCACGCCAAACATCGGGTCGTTGATCGCATCCCATATTTTCACAACGAGAAACACCGCCGCAACAATACCCGCGGGTACTGCGGCTTCCACCAAATAGTACTGCTGCAGAAACGAGCCGATCAGCACGAAGAAAATGTTCATGCCGATGCCGTACACCCCGAACGACATCCGTTCGCCCCATGTTGTTTGATAGTTTTTGCTCTGTTTTTCTTTGGACATATGCTTCTCTCGCTTTCCTGAATATAAGAGGTGCGTCAAAACGGAACAGAAAATGTGATTATTCATACCTTACAGGATGACGGCGAAGCCGTATTGCAGAATTTTTACTTCTTTGCAAATATTTTTACTTCTCCTCTTTTTTCAAACAAACGGCGTTGCGGCGTTGCGAGCGTTAAAAGTTTCATTTCCCTGCATATGCCTGCTCCACTCGGTTGCCGCCGCAAACAAACGCAGTTATAATATTTGTATCAATATTATAATATTTATATACAAAATTGCGGCATGCGCAGTATTCTGATAGCAAAAGCGCCGATCGAACGCTTTGGTTTTTGCTTTTCGGGCGTCTGCCGCCAACGGAGGCATTATGTTCTGCCAAAAGATCTTTTTGTCCGACAACAACGCATACCTTACCGCTTACGCGGCCGACGCGCCCGGCGGTGCGCCGCGCCCCGCAGTACTCATTTTCCCCGGCGGCGCGTACCTTTTTTTAAGCGAGCACGAAGGCGAGCCCGTTGCGCTCGCGTTTGCCGCCATGGGGTTTCAGGCGTTCGTACTTCATTATTCCGTGGGCAAGCACTCACGCATGCCCCGCCCCATTCTGGAAGGGTTTGAGGCGCTCGCGACGCTGCGCGAAAACGCGGCCGCGTGGCACATCGACCCAAACCGCATCGCCGTTTGCGGCTTTTCCGCCGGCGGGCACCTTGCCGCCATGATGATGACGCGCTGGAACGACGAAGCATTTACCGCGCCGCTCAAAAAACCTTCCGCGCTGTTGCGTCCAAATGCGGGGGTTTTGTGCTACGCGCTTTTAAAGCTTCCCACGCCCGCGCGCCCGTCGCCTACCGGCATACCCGCCGCTCAAAGGGAAACGTTTCTTAAGAAGATGCTTGGCGAGCGCGCCGACCTGCCTCAGGGCTTTGAGGAAGCCGTTTTTGCGCAAAACGGCGAGCTTTGGCTCGATAACGCCGCCATCGTTTACCTTTGTACGCTCGGCTCGCTTCGCCCAAACGCGGCGGAACTTCGCGCGTACAGCGCGGCGGAACTCGTTTCAAAAAACACGCCGCCCGCCTTTTTATGGACGACCGCAACCGACGACATCGTTCCCGCAAGCGATTCGCTTGATTTTGCGCAGGCCATGTATCGCATGGGGCGTGGCGCGGAGCTTCATATGTTCGGAAGCGGCACGCACGGGCTTTCGCTCGCGCAGCCCGTTACGGGAAGCGAAGCGCCCGAACCGGCCTCAAGTTGGTTTCCCATGGCGGCCCAATGGCTTTTAAAAACCTTGAACGGGCCGGAAGCCGTACTTCCCGTATTTGCAAAGCCCGATGGGGAATCCCCCGCGGGCACGCCGCCCCAAGCTGTGCAAAGCGCGCCGCAAACCCTGCCGGAGGCGCCGGGCCAGTATTATGAAACCATCTATCAGGATCGTGCGAGCATGTTCCGCCATACGCCGTTTGCGCTCGAGCAGCAACTTGTGAAGGCGGTGATGCAGGGCGACGAGAAGGAGTCGCTACGGCTGATGGGCATCATCCGCAGCACGGGCGATAAAGCCGTGCTCGCCTCCGACCCGCTGCGCTCGGCCAAAAACTCGATCATCTGCTCCTGCACGTTCCTTGCGCGCGCCGCCATACAATCGGGCGTACCGCCCGAAGAGGCGTTTGCGTTGAGCGACGCGGTGATCCGCCACATCGAAACGCTCAAAAGCCGCGAAATCGTGCTCGAATATGAAACGACGCTGCTTTTGCAGTTCATCCGCCTCGTGCGCCAAAAGCAGAGCCGCGAATATACCGCACCCATCCGAAGGGCGCTCCACTACATCGACACGCATTTGGATACGCACCTGAACCTTTCAGACATCGCGGCCTACGCAAACGTGCATCCGAACTATTTGAGCCGCCGTTTCCGTCAGGAAACCGGCAAGACCGTAAGCGCGTACGCAACCGAGCGAAAAATCAAGGAATCCGTATACTTCGTGCAGCGCGCGGAATATTCCATGGCCGAGATCGCCATGCTCTACGGCTTTTCGAGCCAAAGCTACTTCATCGCAAACTTTAAAAAAATTATGGGGATGCCTCCCGGCGAGTACCGCGCGCTTCGGGAAATGGTAGAATGACCCCTTTGGGAGGAACTGTGGACAAGCTACTGGAAACCATAAAAACCCTCACGCTTGAGGAAAAGGCCTCGCTCCTTTCCGGCCGTGACGCGTGGAACACCGAGGAAATCGAAAGGCTCGGCACGGGTTATGTGCGTATGTCGGACGGGCCGTGCGGGCTTCGCTGCGTGGACGTGGGGGACGATAAAAAAGAGCACGCGCGGCCCTCAACGGCCTTCCCCGCCATTTCTCTCGCCGCGTGTTCGTTTGACAGGGAGCTTCTCTATGAATTTGGCAGCGCGCTCGCGGAGGAATCGCGTGAGAACGGGGTGGACCTTCTTTTGGGGCCGGGCGTAAACCTCAAGCGAAGCCCGCTTTGCGGCAGAAATTTTGAGTATTTTTCAGAGGATCCGCTCGTTGCGGGTGAGCTTGGCGCGGCATACGTGAAGGGCTTACAGGACGCGGGCGTGGGCGCTACGCTCAAGCATTTCGCGCTCAACAACCAGGAAAAGGCGCGCCTTTGCTCCAGCAGCGTGGCGGACGAGCGCGCGCGCCGCGAGCTGTACCTCGCGCCGTTTGAAACGGTCGTTAAAAAGGCGCAGCCGTGGGCGGTGATGTGTGCCTACAACAAGGTTGACGGCGAATATTGCAGCGAAAACCCCACGCTGTTCCGCGATATTCTGCGAAACGAATGGGGCTTTGACGGCCTTGTCATGAGCGATTGGGGCGCAGTGTGCGATCGGCGTGCGGGCCTTAAGGCCGGTCTTGATTTGGAGATGCCCGGCAACGAGGGGCTCAACGACCGCGTCTTGACCAAAGCGGTAACAGAGGGCGCGCTCCCTGAAAGCTTTCTTGACGAGAGCGCACGCCGCGTGCTGGCGCTTGCGAAAAAGGCGCGTGCGGCAAAAAATATACCTCATACGCCCGAAACGTCCGAGGCGCGGCACGAGAGAGCACGCCGCATTGCGGCGCGTTCGATGGTGCTTTTGAAAAACGAGGGCGGGCTTCTACCGCTTGCAAGCGGCGAACAACTCGCCGTATTGGGCGAATACGCGCACACGCCGCGCTTTCAGGGCGGCGGCTCGGCAAACGTAAAGGCCGAGCGCGTCTCCACATTTTTAGGCGAGCTTGAAACCGCCTCTAAGGATTTTACGTTTCTCCCCGTTTACAACGCGCAAAGCGGCGAGGCCGAAAGCGGTGCGCTGGCCGAGGCTGCGGAGGCCGCGCGCAGCAAAAGCGCGGCGGTTGTTTTCGCGGGAACACCCGCTTCTTGGGAATGCGAGGGCTACGACAGGCCGCACCTGCGGCTTCCGGAAACGCAAAACGAACTGATCGCGCGCGTAGCCGCCGAAAACCCCAACACCGTGGTCGTGCTTTTTGCGGCGGGGCCGCTTGAAATGCCGTGGATCGAAAGCGTGAGCGCGGTGCTTTTTTGCTACCTGCCCGGTCAGGCAGGCGCCGCCGCCGTGGCGGACGTGCTTTTTGGCCGCGTATCGCCCGACGGCAGGCTTGCGGAAACCTTTCCTCTTAAGCTTTCCGACACGCCGTGCTTCCCTTATTTCGGCGAAGAGCACGTTGCGCTTTACCGGGAGAGCTTGTTTGTGGGCTACCGTTATTACGACAGCGCAAAAATACCCGTGCTGTTCCCGTTCGGGCACGGCCTGAGCTACACGGAATTTTTATATGAGGGGCTCAGCGTTTCACGCAGCGGCCCCACAGAAGCAAAGCTTTGCTTTACCCTGAAAAACATCGGCGCACATGCCGCTTTTGAAACCGTCCAGGTGTATGTTGCGCCGCCTAAAAGCGTGGTGTTTCACCCCGTGCAGGAGCTTCGCGCGTTTGAAAAGGTTTTCTTGCAGCCGGGCGAGCAAAAGCGATTGGAGCTTACGCTTGGGGAAAGAGCGTTTTCGTTTTACAACCCGCTTCTACACGGCTGGCAGGTGTTGGGCGGTGCGTATGAGCTTCGCGTTGGCGCTTCCTCGCGCGACGTGCGCTTAACAGGCAGCGTGGAGCTTGCCGCAACCCACCCCGACGCGCCGCTGCCCGATTTTAAAAAGGCCGCGCCCGAATACTACGATCCGAAGCGCATCCAAAGCGTGTCGGACGAAAGCTTTGCGGCAGTTTTGGGCCGCCCGCTCCCACGTCACAGCATGCGGCCTTTCACGCGCAACTCCACGCTTCAAGAAATTTCCGCTACCTGGACGGGCAAAAAGATCAACGCGCTCGTGCGAAAGATCGCACTTGGCGCTCCGCCGCCGGAGGGCGAACAGGACCTTAGCGCTATGCTCGAAGGGCAGGCGCCTTATCTGCCGATTTTCTCTTTGGTAAGCGGCACGAAAGGCGCTTTGAGCTATGAAATATTGGACGGGCTTCTTCTTGTTATGAATTGCCGCCCGCTTCGCGGTGCGGCGAAGGTTGTAAAGAATTTCTTTTTCAACAAAAGCAAAAAGGAGCAAAAAGACGCATGAAGGACGTTCGCTTCATCACCCGCGCGGACGACGCGGGAAGCAGCCTAAGCGCAAACGCGGCCATCGCGCGGGTGATACGCGCGGGTTTTATCAAAAACGTATCGGTAATGGCGCCGGGCGCTTTCTTAAGCGACGCGGCTGAGCGGCTTTGCTGCAATAAAAAGGTATGCTTTGGCATGCACGCCACGATCAACGCTGAGTGGGATCACGTAAAATGGGGGCCGGTGAGCGACATCGGAAAGCAAAGCGGACTGGCGGATGAGAACGGCTTTTTCCTGCCCGATCCGGCATTGTTTGAAAAAACGGCGCCGCGCGTGGAANNGAAACGATCCTTCGGGAATACGACGCGCAGCTTGACGCGTTGACGCGCGCCGGCTTTGACATCCGCTATGTGGACAGCCACATGCTGCCCGAGCGCTTTGTGCCGGGCCTTGACGAGGCCGTGGCGGATTGGGCAAAGCGGCACGGGCTTATCGACCATATGTATTTTTACAGGCTGCCGGAAGGGTTTTTAGAAACCGCGAAGGAGCCGAAACAGCTTTTCAAGGCGCTTATCAACATCCCAAACGGCCAGTATTTCTTCCTGATCCACCCCGCGCTTTACGGTGAGGAAATGTTGCGTACAGGCAACGCACAGGTAACAGGAGAGGAAGTCGCCCGCTCGCGCAACGGCGAGGCAAAGCTTTTTTCGAGCCGCCTGACGGGGCTTTCCCTCCGCACGCTTGGCATACGCCCCATCCGCTACGACGAAGCCGAGCAGCGTGAACGCGTGAAGCTGAGCGATTTGCCGTTTTAAGCGGCCGCTCTTTTTCCTTCTTTCAAATACGGGCGCGCTCAACGCCGCCTTCTTAACGGAGCAACCACATGCACACAAACGTATCGGCTCCCGCCTTTGGGAACGATCCTTGGGCCCTACGGGAAACCTCCTTTTCACGAAAAGGTTTACGCCACCGCGAGGCTGTATTTTCCTTGGGCAACGGTTCCTTGGGGCTTCGCGGAAGCTTTGAGGAAGCTTACGAGGGTGCGTACGAAGGCACTTACCTCAACGGCTTTTACGAAAGCGCGCCCATCCGCTACGGCGAGATCGCCTTCGGTTACGCGAAAAGCAGCCAAACCATGCTCAAGCTCGCCAACGCCGCGCGCATCGGCTTTTTGATCGACGGCGAAGCTTTTTCCATGGACGTAGGCGAGGTAATAAGCCACAGCCGCACGCTTTCTTTTTGCGACGGCGTGCTTGAACGCGAAACCGTATGGCGCTCGAGAGCAGGCAAAACCGCGCGCGTTTCCACAAAGCGTCTCGTTTGCCTTTCAGGCGGCGACGCGGCTATGTTCACCTATTCGATTACGCCGCTTTCGCCGTGGAAGGAGCTTATTGTTTCCAGCGAGATCGACGCAAACATCTCGCACCGCACCGTCGTTGACGACCCGCGCGTTGGAAGCGCGCTTGAAAGAAGCCCACTTGAAACCGTTGCCCTTCGCCACAGCCTTGAAGCGGGCGCGCTCGCGCAGCGCACGAAAAACTCCCGCCTCGCTTACGCCTGCGCGGTGGATCATAAAATGGATACGACGCTTGCGTACGCAGCGAAAACCGAAGCGGGCGAAAACCGCGTTCGGGTCGCTTGGCTTTTTCAAAGCGGCGGCGCGGGCGGAGAAACCGTTTGCCTTACAAAGTCCGCCGCCTACTCGCACGGCAAAGCGGGCGAGGAAACCGCGCTTTTAGAGCACGCACAGGCGCTTGCTTCAAGCAGGCTCAATTGCGGCGTTTCTTGCGCGCAAAAAGAAAACCGCGAAGCACTCAACGCGTTTTGGGAAAACGCAGGGCTTGATTTAAAGGGCGACGACATAAGCCTTCAGGGTTTGCGGTTCAGCGCGTTTTCCCTGTTTCAATCCGCCTCGCGAAACGAAGCGTGCAGCATTGCCGCCAAGGGCNNAAGGGCCTCACGGGCGACGGCTATGAGGGGCATTACTTCTGGGATGCGGAAACCTACGTGCTTCCGTTTCTCGCGTTTACCGCGCCAAAGCTTGCCCGCAGCATGCTCTTGTACCGCTACAACTGCCTTGACGCCGCGCGGCAAAGGGCGCGCGAGCTTTCGCACGAAAAGGGCGCGCTGTACGCGTGGCGCACCATCAACGGCGAGGAATGCTCCGCCTACTACCCCGCGGGCACCGCGCAGTACCACATCAACGCAGACATCGCGCACGCGGCTGTTACCTATGTGGAAGCGACGGGCGACAAAGGCTTTATGGCCGAATGCGGCGTGGAGCTTTTGGCGGAAACCGCAAGGCTTTATATGGAGCTTGGGTTTTACAGCGCCGAAAAGGGCGGCGCGTTTTGCATCAACGGCGTAACGGGGCCGGACGAATATAACGCTTTGGTTAACAACAACTGCTATACAAACCTTATGGCGGCAAAAAACCTCAAAGAGGCCGCCAAATGGTGCGCGTGGCTCAAGGAAAACGAACCGCAGCACGCGAAAGCCCTTTTTTTACGCCTTGCGCTTACCGATGCGGAAACGAAAGGCTGGGAAGAAGCCGCCGCCCGCATGTATATTCCATACGACCAAGCGCGACAGGTACATAAGCAGGACGACGCGTTTTTTGACCGTGTGCCGTGGCCGCTTGCAAGCATCCCCAAGGAAAACTTCCCGCTGCTTTTGCACCATCACCCACTCGTGATCTACCGCCACATGGTATGCAAGCAAGCCGATCTGGTGCTTGCGCTTTTGCTCGCCGAAGAGTATTTTACGCCCGCGCAGAAAAAGCGCGCGCTCGAGGTGTACGAGCCGCTCACCACGCACGATTCGTCGCTTTCCAAGGCAGCGTTCGGCATCCTTTACGCGGAGGTAGGCGACGCGCAAACCGCGCACCGCTTTTTCCTGAGCACCGCACGCCTCGACCTTGACGACGAGCACGGCAACAGCGAGGACGGGCTTCACATGGCCAACATGGCAGGCTCGTGGATGGGCGTCGTTTACGGCTTTGGCGGCATGCGCTTAAAAGACGGCACGCTTTGCTTTTCGCCCGTTCTGCCCGAAGCGTGGGGTTCGTTTTCCTTCCGCCTTACGTTTCAAGGAAGCCTTTTTGAGGTGCGCGTCGGACGCGACGAAACCGAATACGCGCTTTTGCGCGGCGGTGCGCTTTCGCTTTCCCACCATGGCGAACGCTTTACGCTCAGTGCCGCAAACACGTCGCGCTTTCCCAACCATTCCATCGCCCAAACGAGGTAATGCTATGCACAATTTCTTTGTCGCGCTCACGGTTCCGTTTCTTTACGCGGCCGCATTCGTAAAAAAAGCGCCGCGCTTTCTAGGTGCGTTCCCAAAAACGCACAAATGGTACCGCCTCGATGTGCCGGGGGCGGTTTGCTCGGACGGCTCGCGCTGCTACGCGTATCTTAAAAAGGGCACCGTGAACAAAACCGTGGTGCATTTCGGCGGGGGCGGCGCCTCCTGGGACGCCTACACCGCCGCGCGCCCCACCACCGTGCTGCGGATGCTTTTAAACGAGGAAACTTACTATTTTCCGTTCGTCAAGTTTTATTTAGAGCTTGGGATGACGGGCATTTTGGCGGAGAACGATGAAAAGAACCCCGTGGNNCGTGAACGATTGGAACATTCTCTACCTGCCCTATACCACGGCGGATTTTCATATTGGCGACAACGACTTTCCTTATGCCGCGAAAAACGGCAAACAGCGCGTGCTTTTTCATCATGGCGCGCGCAACACAGCGGCGTTTTTAAGCGCCGCGCCGAAGGAATTTTTTGAGGCCGAGGAGCTTCTTGTAAGCGGCGAAAGCGCGGGCGGCTTTGCGTGCGTGGCGCAGGCGGAAGCCGTGAGGACGCGCTTCGCTTCTTTAAAGCGCTTTGTGGTGCTGTGCGACGGCGCACAGATCCTTTCCCCGCAATGGGCGGCGATCCTTCGTGATACCTGGAAGGCGGATGAGCGGCTAAGCGGCTGCCTCGCGCCCGACGGGCAGCTTGTGAGGGATTGGTTTTTGCGCCTCACCGAAGCGCTCGGCGGTAAGGTGACGCTCCTTCACACGCTTTCCCCGCGCGACCGCGTCCTAGCAATGTACCAAAACAAGTTTCTTCACAACAAGTACGCTGTAGACTCCGCCGCGCTGGACGAATTTGAAAGCGGCGCAAGAGGGGCGGTTTTCGCGCTTTCTCAAAAGCTTCCCAATTACCGTTTCTTCCTTTACGACCACGAGAGATTAGACGACGGCGCAACGGGTCACACCATTTTGCGAACGCCACAGCACCTTTATGACCCTAATAAAAAGCCCTCCATGGGAGAATGGCTCCGCGCGGCGCTTGCGGGCGAACCGGTGGAAAACGTGAATTCAGAGCTTCTTTTTAAGGAAGGGGGCTGCGCATGATAGAAGGCGTGAACCCGGCGTGGATGGATTTTTCCGGCTCCATGCCGCAGGCAAAAACCGAGCATGTCACAAAGAAAATGCTTGACATTCCCTACGGGCCGCACAAGCTGCAAACGCTCGATATTTACTACCCTGAAAACGGCGAAGGCCCCTTCCCCGTGATCGTCAACGTGCACGGAGGCGGCTTTACACATTGCGACAAGCGGGATTTTCACCTTTACCCCACCCTGTTCGCGCTCGAGCGCGGCTTTGCCGTGGCGGCGGTGAACTATCGGCTTTCGCCCAAGGTGCGCTACCCCGCGCACCTTGCGGATGTTATGCGCGCGCTGAACTTTCTTGGGGAGCACGCGGAAGAATACCGTCTCGACGCACAAAATGCCTTTTTGTGGGGCACCTCGGCAGGCGGCAACCTTGTGCTGCACGCGGGCTGTGTTGAAGGCATGAACGGCCTTATCAAGCACACGCTTCGCATCGGCGCCGTTGCGGCGCTGTGCCCGGCGGCAGACCTTGAAAAGCTTTCAAAAGCGCCCAACCTTCGCATTGCATTCGCGCTTTTTCTTCTCCGCAGCGCAATTTTCGGCCCGTTTCCAAGCAAAGCGGCGCTTGAAAACAGCAAGCCGGAAAGCTTCTTTTCGGGCGGCATCGCGCCCGTTTACCTGCAGCACGGCGAGAACGACCCCGTAATCCCCCTTCAGCAAATGCGCGCGCTTGCGGGAAAGCTTTCCGTCCTCCTACCCGGCGAGGATTTTGTGTTTGATGTGATCGCGGGCGCAAGGCACGCGGGCGACGGGCCGGATTATTTCATGCCCGAGCACATTCTGCCCATTCTCGCGTTTTTTGAGCGCCATATCAAAGCTTAAAGGCGGTTATTTGCATATGAAAAGCCCGAAAATTTTGCAGCTTGACGAAAGCACATGGCGCATTGCTGAAGGCTTTGGCGGCAGTCGCACCTACATGTACCTTGTTGCAGGGCGCGAAAAAGCCGCGCTCATCGACACGGGCTTTGGGCTTACGGACATGGCGCGCGTTGCGCGGCGGCTTACCGAAAAGCCCGTGATCGTGCTCAGCACCCATGGCCACCTCGACCACATTGGTTCCAATTACCGTTTCGGCGAGGTCTATTTGAGCCCGTTCGACGAGGCGCTTTTTCAGGAACACACGCGTTACGATGTGCGCCGAGATTTTGCGCAGGGGCTTTTGAAGGAATACAATGCCCCGCAGTGGCTTTTGAACATGCCTGTTGTTCACGGCATTTCGGAAAGGGCATTTTACGTCCCGACGAATGAAAACCGCCGACCACTTGAAGATGGTGCGATTTTCGACCTTGGCGAGCGCACCCTTGAAGCCGTTTCCACGCCTGGGCATACGCTTGGCAGTTTTTGCTTTTTAGAAAGGGATCGCCATAGGCTTTATACCGGAGATAGCGTGTGCGACGAAGGCGTACTTTTACACTTTGACACCTCCGCGCCCGTTTCAGTGTTCCACGAAAGCATGATGAAGCTCGAGGGCACAAGCGGCCTCTACGACGAAATATGGCCCGGCCACCACCTTGCCCCGCTCACAAAAAAACATTTGAAGGCCTACATCGAGCTTTGCGAAGATATCATGGAGAATAAGTGCCGTCCGGAAGCGTTTCAAAGCGCGGCAGGCGAAGGCCTCCGCGTCAAAAAGGGCTCGATCGCCATCACCTACAGGGCAAGCAGATTTTGATAGGTAAATGGCATCGCTCCTCCTACGCGCAATTTCAATATGTCGATTAGCTTAACTTCCCATTATGTTTAGTACAGTAGGGGCACAATTTATTCAGCAAAAATCAAAGCTAGTGGAGAGTAAAATTAATATGTGATATGATAACCGATGATAGAGATATTGTAAGGGGAAATTGAGGGAAAATATGTTTCAAATCGGGTTTGATAATGATAAATATTTAAAAATGCAGTCGGAAAGAATAATAGAACGGATAAAACAGTTCGGAAGCAAGCTATATCTTGAATTTGGCGGCAAGCTGTTTGATGATAATCATGCATCTCGTGTACTCCCTGGTTTTGCGCCGGATAGTAAAATTCGTTTATTGAAAACTATGGCCGATAAAACTGAAATCGTAATAGTCATTAATGCTGCCAATATAGAAGCAAACAAGCTTAGAAGTGATATCGGTATACCGTACGCAGCAGATGTTTTGAGGTTAATCGATGCATTCAGGGGTGAAGGCTTGTATGTAGGCAGTGTAGTAATATCCCAATACAGCGGTCAACAAGCAGCTGATAATTTTAAAAGATATCTGGAGCAATTTGAAATAAAGGTCTATTTTCATTATCATATACCTGATTATCCTACTAATGTATCATTTATTTTATCCGAGATGGGTTTTGGAAAAAACGAATATATCGAAACTACAAAGCCGCTTGTGGTCGTAACCGCACCCGGCCCAGGCAGCGGAAAAATGGCGACTTGCCTTTCACAGTTGTACCATGACCACTTGAAAGGTGTCGAAGCAGGCTACGCTAAGTTTGAAACCTTTCCAATTTGGAATTTACCGCTAAAGCATCCCGTTAACCTTGCATATGAAGCGGCAACAGCTGATTTAAACGATCTTAATATGATCGACCCTTTTCATCTAGAAGCTTATAAAGAAACAACAGTTAATTATAACCGTGACATAGATGTTTTTCCGGTTCTAAATGCGATGTTTAAAAAAATTTTTGGGTATGCACCTTATAAATCACCTACGGATATGGGTGTCAATATGGCAGGCTACTGTATTACCAATGATGAGATATGTAAAAAAGCATCAGAACAAGAGATTATTAGGAGATATTACAGTGCTTTGTGTAGTGTCGTCTCCGGGAAAGGCAATAGAACAGAGCTGCATAAGTTAGAACTGTTAATGAATAATTCCGATCTGTCAACAGAAAAACGTTCAGTTGTAAAGGCCGCTAATAATAAAGCTATTTCGAGTGAAACCCCAAGTGTAGCTTTAGAATTGCCGGACGGAACCATTGTAACCGGTCGTACTTCTAACCTACTAGGCCCAGCCTCTGCTGCATTGCTAAATGCATTAAAAGTACTCGCCGGCATAAAAGACGAAGTACAATTGATTTCACCTGTTGTAATTGAGCCTATTCAGCATTTGAAGGTTAACATACTGGGCAATCAAAACCCACGGCTTCACACGGATGAAATTTTAATTGCATTGGCGATTTGTGCGGCAACAAATCCAACAGTAGATCTCGCATTAAAGCAAATTCCTAAATTAAAAAACAGTGAGCTTCACTCCACTGTTATTCTTTCGCCTGTCGACGTTAATGTTTTTATAAAACTTGGCGTTAATGTAACATGCGAACCGCAATTTAACGGCAAACAATTATACCATAAATAGTAGAAATTCCGAGTTTGTTCAGGATGAGAACATCCAAGTCCAAGCAAGCTAACGAAATAAAACCATCGCAAAATAACGCGCCAAAACCAAGCCCAACTGACACTCCTAGTGACCCTAGTGGAAAGTATAATAGGCACCAAAAATACTGATAAAGTCCGAGGTAGCTAAATTCCATTTTATGAATCAATTGGCATTATGTTTATAAAGCCACAATGCTCAATTGAACATCATGGCTAGAGGATTGGCATTTACTGCTGCATGAAGTTGATTATCATCGACATGAGTATAGCTCTCAGTAGTTGCAATGCTCTCGTGTCCAAGGATCTGTTGCAACACTATCGAGCAGGATTTATCAGACTTCATATTGTCACCCCTAAGTGAAGTATCAGCAAAGGAGTTGGGCAATATGCACATCTTTTCTGTCCGATTTACTGTTGACATAGATTGAAAAAGCAAATTGTTGGTTTCACATTATGTCTAACCCAAGTTGTTATCCGAACTTCGCATTATGTTTATTACCCTAGAATTAGAAATGTTATAGGATCTGAATTGGCCGGACGCCTTGCTTATAGCAAGGCGTCTGTCGTATCATGGAAACAGNNGTTTAATAAACCGAGAGCCGGCCGGTTATTGTCCCCTACCATATCACGCTTATAGCAATAATGGGGAATTATGAGACTACTTAAGCGAGAAGAAAACGTTTTATTCAAATTGAAAGGAAGATAAACAAATGAGTGTTATACTTGGAGCCAAGACCGATGAATATATTTTAGTTCACCCCATAACCAAGCACATGAAAATTGACGCCTTCATAATGGCAATCTATTTCGATAGCAGGACAGCAGCTTAGCCCAAGTTGTTC
>DLFZ01000218.1 GCA_002482435.1 Christensenella sp. UBA7707 | reverse complement strand
GTATAAATTTCGGGCGTCTGCGCAGTTAAAAAACCCTGTGGAATGGGTTCGGTGCTCGGGAGAAGCGCAAGCACGCTCTCCAAGGAAAACGGGCAGAGAAGCCGGAACAGCGCAATGCCCCAAAGCGCATAACAAACCCATGTGGGCGCTTTAAGCACCTTGAAAACAAGCCTCAGCGCAAGAATGAAAAGCATTGCCGCCGCTGCGGTATACGTCATGTTAAGAAGCGTGCGCAATACATCTTCCATCAGCCCTTCGCCTCCTCAATCATGCGTTTGAGTTCGTTCACTTCCGCATCGCTGAGTTTTTTGCCCTTGAGGTAGGAGGCGAGAAACGCGGGGATCGAACCCGAAAAGCCGTTTTCTATCAACTCCTTGCTTTCCTGCTGCAAAAAGGCCTCGCGGGAAATAAGCGGAGCGACCGTGGCGCTTTCGTTTTGTACAAAGCCCCGCTCAACAAGCCTTCTGAGCATCGTATAAGTGGTGGACTTTTTCCACCCGAGCCTTTCCAGCGCAAGCGCGCACAGACGGGTGGAGTTAACGGGTGCCTCCTCCCAAATAAGCTCCATAAAACGGCGTTCCGCTTCAAACAATTTTTGACTCATATACGCCTCCGATAAAAAAGGTTTATTGCGTTCGACCCTAAAAGAAGTCTAACACAATAAACCTTTATGCGCAAGTAAACGAAATATGAACTATGCCTGCGTTTTGCGGTCGAAGCCCAAATAGCGCGTGCCCTGGAAGGTAAGGCGGCCTTTGTCTCCCTCGGCAATCAGTCCGAACTGTTCGCCGGTCATTTTAAGCTCCATACGGTCGCCGCTTTCCACTTCAAAGGTCACATAGTAGGTGGTGGAGGAGCTGGTGTGCGACATGGCGGCATTGTCCGCATTGTGGTGGTGATGGTAGCTTGTATTTGCGCGCTTTGTGACAACAGTGGCGTATACGCTGAGCACAGGCGATTGGTTGTTGCGGTTCCATTGGGAAACGCCCTTTACCGCCTGCACAATAATCAGGCCAAGCACAACCACAAAACCTACCGTAACAAGAACAGGAACAACGCCAAACATGAATCCACCGCCAAATGACATGACAATACCTCTTTTCTTACAGTTGCGTTCACAGTTTAGCATGTTTTTACGGACGAAAAAAGATGAGAACTTTCAAGCTTCATAAAATCTTAATCATTTTACCGCTTTTCCCATAAGGAACATTTCCGCTACAATAAGTGCGGGGGTGAAAAAATGTATCATGTGCTTATCTGCGACGATGATCGCGACATTGTGCGCGCGCTGGACGTTTATTTGCGTGCCGAAGGGTACATAACGCACCTTGCGTACAACGGGCGCGAGGCGCTGGAGACAGTGAAAAACAACACCGTGCACCTTGCGCTGATGGATATTATGATGCCTGCGCTCGACGGCATCGCCGCCACCATTAAGCTTCGGGAGGAAAGCAACATCCCAATCATCCTCATCACCGCCAAAAGTGAAGACGGCGATAAGGTTTTGGGGCTTACCATCGGCGCGGACGATTATGTGACAAAGCCTTTTAGCCCCATTGAAGTGCTGGCGCGTGTAAAGTCGCAGTTAAGGCGATATACGGCACTGGGCGGTATGGCACCGCAGGGAAACAGGCTTGTCATGGGTGGGCTTTCGCTTGACGACGCAGCCAAGGCCGTTACGCTCGACGGAGATGCGGTGCCGCTTACGCCTACGGAGTTTTCCATTTTAAAGCTTTTGATGGAAAAGCCCGGGCGTGTGTTTTCCTCGCAGGAAATCTACGCGGCCATTTGGAAGGGAAGTGCGGTAGGCGCAGAAAACACCGTGGCCGTACACATACGGCACATCCGAGAAAAAATTGAAATCGTTCCTTCCGAACCGCGGTACATCAAGGTGGTGTGGGGGCATGGCTACAAAATGGAGGGGAAATGAAATGAAAACAAAGTTGACGCACCGGTTTTTGGCAAAGGCTTTTGCAGCGGGCCTTTTTACCGTTTCAATGCTTGTTGCCGCCGCCGCGGTAGTGGAGCTTATGCTTTGCAGCGCCTACCATCGGTACGGTAATGCCTCGTTTGAGCCGTGGCTTGCGCAAGCTGCTTTGCGCTTTCTAGGAGCGGAGGGGTATTTGTACCTTTCTTTGGGTTTGTCGCTTGCAGCTGCCGCAGCGCTTTTCGTGTTCTTGATGTGCGCAGCAGGCAGGCGGGCAGGGCATGAGGAAGTCGTGCTGACGCGGCTTTCACGCTTCCCCTTCGATTTGCTGATCGTTCTTTGTGCGCTTGCCTGCGCGGCACTTTTGTGGATCCTTCGCTACGTTTTGGACTATGGTAATTCTGAAGTACTCTTGCTGGTGTCCGTCGCTGTGATCGTTGTTTGCGTCGCACTCATGTTTCTTATGCTCGCCATGACCTTTGCCGCGCGCGTCAAGGCGGGTACGTTTCTTCGCACCAATATAACGGTGATCGTGCTTCTTTTTTTGTGGCGCTGCCTCAAGGCTGCGGCAAGGTTTTTATACAGTGTCTACAAAAACATCGGCGTTTTATGGAAGGCAATCGGTGTTTATACGGCGTTCGCGCTGCTTTTGGTACTTGCGTTTTTCGGCGCTTACAGGGAGTGGGGGCCGGTGCCGTTCCTCTTGCTGTTTTTTGCGGGGCTTGCGGGCGTGTGCGTTGTTGCATTGCAATGGAAGCGGCTCAAAGATGGCACTGAGGCGCTGTCAAGCGGGCAAATGGAAACGCGTGTGGGAACCGAAAACCTCTTGCCGGAACTGAAAAAGCACGCGCAGGCGCTCAATGGCATCGCTGAGGGAATGAACACTGCGGTCGAAGCGCGCATGAAAAGCGAACGCATGAAAACTGACCTCATTACCAATGTATCGCACGATTTGAAAACGCCGCTTACCTCCATTGTCAACTATGTGGATCTTTTGAAGAAAGAGCAAATCGAGGGAGAAGCCGCGCAGCAGTACCTTGAGGTGCTTTCAAGGCAGGCGCAAAGGCTTAAAAAGCTCACGGAAGACATCGTTGAGGCGTCGAGGGCATCAAGCGGCGCGGTCAGCGTAACCCTTGAACCAACCGACGTAGGCGAGCTTTTGCACCAGAGCGTTGCGGAATATGCGGAGCGGTTTGCCGCGGCAAATCTTTCGCCGCAAGTGCGCATAGAGCAGGGGATGCCGCGAATTTTAGCGGACGGCAGGCTTTTGTGGCGCGTGCTCGACAACCTGTTTGGAAACGCGGTAAAGTATTCGCTGCCTTTGACGCGCGTGTACTGCGAGGCGGCAGTGAGCGGCAACGCGCTGTTGATCCAAATCAAAAACATCTCGCGTGAGCCACTCGACATGCCGCTTGATGAGCTGACGGAACGCTTTGCACGCGGCGATGCTTCCCGTGCGAGCGAGGGGAGCGGTCTGGGGCTTTCCATCGCAAAAAGCCTTACGGAGCTTCAGCACGGAAGCCTGAATTTGAGCGCCGATGGCGACCTTTTCAAAGCGGAGCTGCGTTTTCCACTTGCATAAATAGAAGTTGCACCCTGACAAGCCATGCCGCAGCGAAATCTCTTCACCGCGGCATGGCTTATTTTGCATTTTAGACGTGTCGGGATATGGAATTTCCCGCTGTTTTTTTCCGTACGGATACGGTATAATTGATAACCGAAAGGTCGTGCGGAATGCTCTGGTATTTTGTCGTTTCTTTTCTTTCCGAAATCATCGAGGGTTTCGCTGGGTTCGGGTCTACAGCGGTCGCTTTGCCATTTCTGGCTCTTTTTATGGATGTGGGCGAGAGTGTTGCGCTCTTAGGTGTCAACGCACTCGTCGTGGCGGTTTTGTTGACCGCTACGCAGTTTAAGAAGGTCAACTGGAAAGAATTTTTAAAAATCACGCTGCTCGTTGTGCCACTTCTGCCGGTGGGCGTTTTTGCCTTTGGGGCGCTGAGCCGCTACCAAAGCGCACTCAAAATTGCGCTTGGCCTTGTAATCACGCTCGTGGGGCTTTATTACTGTTACTTTGGTTTTGTGAAAAAGTCGGAGCCGAGGCCGCTTTCAAAGCCCCTTCAAATCGCGGCGCTTTTGTGTGGCGCGGTGGTGCAAGGCATGTTCTCAACAGGCGGCGCGCTCATTACGCTTTACGCGTCCGAACGCATGCGCGACAAGGGAGAGTTTCGCGCCACCATGAGCGCCATGTGGCTTGCAGTAAACGCGGTCGCAATACCGCTTCGCGCCATATTTCTTCATGCATATCAAAAAACAGTGTGGATCGGTGCCGCAAAGGCGCTGCCGTTTGTGATTGGCGGTGTTCTCTTAGGGATGTTGCTTCACAAAAAAATCGACAACCAAGGGTTTCGCAAAGCTGTTTATGTGATTCTTCTTGCGGGCGGCGTGGTGTCAACGGTGTATACGCTCGCGTGCAGCTTATAAAACAATAGGAGGGACTATGCAGTACATTTTGGAGCAACTCAAAAAGCTCACCGCCATCCCCAGCCCCAGCGGCTATACCATTGAGGCCGCGCGCTACGCGATGGATGAATTCAAGCGGCTCGGCTACGAACCCAAACTTACCAACAAGGGCTGTGTACTGTGCAGCATTGGCGGCGAAGGAAACCCCATTCTCGTGAGCGCGCACCTTGACACGCTCGGCGGCATGGTCGCCGAGGTAAAAGGGAACGGCAGGCTTCGCCTTACGCGCGTGGGCGGGCTTCAGGCCAACAACGTGGAAGCCGAAAACGCCGTGGTCATTACGCGGTTTGGTAAAACCTACACTGGCTGTATGCAGATGAACGACCCCTCCGCACACGTCAACACCGAATATGCCGATCAGAAGCGCGACTTTAAGGGGATGCAGCTGGTGCTTGATGAGCGCGTGAAAAATGCGGAAGATGTGCATAAGCTCGGCATCGCCGTGGGCGATTATGTGTGCTTTGACCCGCGCACCGTCGTGACCGAGAGCGGCTACATCAAAAGCCGGTTTTTGGACGATAAGCTCAGCGTTGCCATTTTGCTTGCGTTTGCAAAACATGTGAATGAAAGCGGCGCAAAGCTCAACCGCAGGGTTGATCTGTTTTTGAGCGTTTATGAAGAAGTTGGGCATGGTTGTGCGGCCGGTTTCCCTGAGGATATTCAAGAAGTCCTGTGCGTGGACATGGGTTGTGTGGGCGAAGGCTTGACCTGCGACGAGCACCAGGTGAGCATTTGTGCGAAGGATTCCGCAGGCCCATATGACTATGAAACCACCACAGCGCTTATCCGCATCGCGAAGGAGTGCGGCATCGATTACGCGGTGGACATTTACCCCTCATACGGTTCGGACGCGGACGCCGCGCTTAGCGCCGGCGCAGACGTAAAGCATGCGCTCATCGGCGCTGGCGTATACGCTTCGCACGGCTACGAGCGGTCGCATGTGGACGGGGTAAAAAACACACTTGAGCTTCTCAAGGCGTATTTGACCCGCGCTTAATCGCATATATTAAAATTTCGTCAATATATTTGTTAAATTCCTATTGCATATTTATGGCAATGCCGTTATAATTGGTTTTGGCTGTGTAGCCGAAGATAAAACAGAAAGGAGGCCGTGAACATGATGATCATTAGCAAACTTTGGATCACCGATCGTGTCGGGATTGGGGGAAGTCTGTCCTTTTTGGCTCCGTCGGGAACGAATGTCACACGGCCTATTCACGCAACGCATTAACATTGCTATATGTTAAGCCTGCTTGTAAGACCATGGACGCGTTCCATGGTCTTTTTGTTTTATCGCCGCGGCTGCGGCACGGCCGCCGCGCAACGCCCAAAGCGCGGCGTAAATTTGGAGGTGAACGATCTTGGAGAGTTCCAACAACAAAACGGAAAAAAAGCCCATCAACTGGAAAGTCGTACGGCTGATGCTCAAAGGCAATACATGGGGGCTCGTGCTCAGCGCGATTTTCCTTGTGATCGCGGTTGCTGCGTCCTATTGCGGGCCGCTTGTAATCAGCTTTACGGTCGATTATGTGATTGGCGACAAGGAAAGCAACCTGCCCGCTTTCATCATGCAATGGGTGGAAAGCATTGGCGGTAGGGAGTTTTTGAAAACCAGCCTGTATGTATGCGCGTTGGCGCTCGTAAGCTTTACCGTTGTAAACGGGCTTGCGACATTCGCGCGCCGCTACTACACGGCCATCGCGAGCGAGGGCATTGCAAAGACCTTGCGCGACAAGCTGTACTGGCATTTGCAAAACGTGCCTTACGATTACTATAAGCACGTTTCCACGGGCGATCTGGTGCAGCGCTGCACCTCAGACGTGGAGACCATACGCCGCTTTATTTCGCAGCAGCTTCTAGAAATCGTCCGCACGGTGGTGATGGTTGCGCTTGCGGGCACGGTTATGTTCTCGCTCAACACGCAGCTTGCGATCATTTCGGTTTCGCTCATGCCTTTTTTGTGCGCATCGTCCTTTATCTACTTCAAGTATGTGCGCAAATACTTTACCGCCTCCGATGAGGCGGAAGGTAAGCTGAGCGCCACCATTCAGGAAAACCTCACGGGTGTTCGCGTGGTGCGCGCATTTGGCCAACAGCACAGTGAAGTAGAAAAGTTCACTGCCGTCAACGAAGACTTCCGCGAGAAAACCTATAAGCTTATCAAGCTTTTGGGCCTCTATTGGGGC
>DLFZ01000065.1 GCA_002482435.1 Christensenella sp. UBA7707 | reverse complement strand
AGCGTGGGCGACGGCTGCACCATCGGCGGCGTGTACAAGGGCTTTTACGACCTGTACGAGCTAGGCTTCATCGACCGCATCCCCAAGATCCTGGGCGTACAGTCCACGGGCTGCATGCCGTTTGTGAACGCGGCGAACAGCGGCAGGGAGCTTGAACCCACCGAGGAAAACACCATTGCGGATTCCATCGCCGTTGGCGTGCCGAGAAACCCCGTGAAGGCGCTTCGCGCGGTGAGCGAGTCGCACGGCGCATGGCTTGCGGTGAGCGACGAGCAAATTTTGGACGCCATGCGCGTACTTGGGCGCAACGAGGGCGTGTTCGGCGAACCGGCGGGCGTTACCGCCACGGCGGGCGTCATCGAAGCGGCGAAGACAGGTGTTATCAAAGGAAACGAAACCGTTACGGTCATCAGCACCGGAAGCGGCTTGAAGGACGTAAAGAACGCGCTGCGCGCGGCCGGAAAACCGTTTTTCTGCGCACCCGACCTCGGGGAGCTTGAAAAAAGCGGCATCCTGTAAGCGGCAGTTGGAAGTGTTCTCGCGTTGTGATACAATAGTAACAAACGTCACAAAAGCAAATCATGGCGCTTTTTGACGATAAAACACATTTGTTCCGCGGCAGGGTATATTCGGATCCCCTTCGGCCCGCCGTGGAAATAAAGGTTGCTATGCCTTGTAAGAGGCGTAAAACTACAAGCAACAAAAATCTAAGGAGGATTACCAAATGAAGAGGTTTCTTGCAATCGCTCTGTCGCTCGTCATGGTGTTCGCCATGGCTTCCTGCGCCGGAACGCCTGCCACCCAGGAGCCCGTAACTACGGAAGCACCCGTTGAAAACAGTGCCGCCCCCGTGGAAAACAGTGCTGCGCCCGTCGGTGAAACCACCGGTATCGCTGCGGCAGACCTGAAGATCGGCGTTATTCTTGTTCACGACGAGAACTCCGGCTACGACCTCGCGCACATCCAGGGCATCAAGGGCGCCATGGCCAACCTGGGTATTGCCGAAAGCCAGGCGATTTTCAAGTACAACATCCCCGAAGACGAAACCTGCTACGATACGGCGGTTGACCTTGCCGAGCAGGGCTGCCAGATCATCTTCTCCGACAGCTATGGTCACCAGTCCCACATGATGGCCGCTGCCGCTGAATATCCGGAAGTGACTTTCGTTGCCTGCACCGGCGATACCGCCATGCTCGAAGAAGTCACGAACGTTGCCAACATGTTCCCCTACACCTTCCAGAGCCGCTACGTGTCCGGCGTTGTTGCCGGCATGAAGCTCAAAGAGCTCATGGATGCGGGCACCGTGACCGATCCTTACATCGGCTACGTTGGCGCGTACCCCTATGCCGAAGTGGTTTCCGGCTACACCGCGTTCTTCCTTGGCATCCAGAGCATCGTTCCCACCGCTCATATGGACGTCCAGTACACCAACTCCTGGTATGATCCCGTTGCCGAAGGCGAAGCTGCGAACGCTTTGATCAGCAAGGGCTGCGTCATCATTGGCCAGCAAGCTGACTCCACCGGTGCACCTTCCGCCGTGCAGGCCGCCCTTGACAGCGGCAAGGTCGCTTACAGCGTTGGCTACAACATCGACATGCTCGCTGTTGCGCCCACCGCCGCTTTGACCTCCGCGCAGAACAACTGGGTTGCCCTCTATACCCCCACCCTTAACTGCATGCTCACCGGCGAAAAGGTTCCCACGGACCTCGCGCTTGGTTATGCAAACGACGCCGTTATGATCTCCACCCTTGGCGAGAGCTGTGCAGCTGGCACCGCCGAGAAGGTTGCTGAAGTGGTTGCCGGCCTCAAAGACGGCTCCATTCAGGTATTTGACACCGCCAAGTTCACCGTCGGCGGCGCAACGCTCACCACCTACGCCTGGCAGGATACCGATGGCGACTGGGTTGGCGACAGCGGCGAAGCCATCGTAGACGGCATTTTCCAAGTGTCCGTGTTCCGCAGCGCTCCCTACTTCGGTCTGCGCATCGACGGCATCACCGAGCTCAACTAACACTGTCTTTTGCGAAAGAGAAGCAGCCTCTGCTGCTTCTCTTTCCTAAATCCCACACCCGTCTCTTTGTTTCATTGCCGGCCGACTCGCCTTTCTCGCGGCCGGTGGCAAACCACTTCAACCCATATAAAACAGGCGCGTCATATCTGTTTCGCGCGCTGTAAAGAAAGGACGCTTACTTTGAAGGCCCGAAAAGAAATCAAAATGGTGGATATCACCAAAACCTTCGGCGAGGTCGTGGCCAACGACAAAGTGTGCATGATGATCCGCCCGGGCGAAATTCTGGCGCTGCTGGGTGAAAACGGCAGTGGTAAAACGACGCTGATGAACATGCTTTCCGGCATCTATCTGCCGGAGGGTGGCCATATCTGCATCAATGAAAATCCGGAAGTCATCCGCTGCCCGCGGGATGCGTTCAACCTTGGCATCGGCATGATCCACCAGCATTTTAAGCTTGTGGACGTACTGACCGCTGCGGAGAACATCCTTTTGGGGCTGAACGAGCATAAGCTTGTAGACCTAAAAAACGTGCGCGCCAAAGTGAAGGAAATCTGCGACCGTTACGGTTTTGTAATGGAGCCGGACAAAAAGGTTTATGACATGTCCGTTTCGGAAAAGCAAACCCTTGAGATCATCAAGGTGCTTTACCGCGGCGCCGACGTGCTGATTTTGGACGAACCCACGGCGGTGCTTACGCCGCAGGAAACGGAAAAGCTCTTTGCCGTGATGCGAAATATGAAGGCCGATGGCAAATCCATCGTCATCATCACCCATAAGCTTCACGAGGTGATGGAAATTTCCGACCGCGTGGCAGTTTTGCGCCGCGGAAAGTTCATCGGCGAAATCAATACCAAAGACACGTGCCCTCAGGAGCTCACCGACATGATGGTGGGCAGGGCGGTTTCTTTGAACATCGACAGGCCCGAGCCTGAGTCGCCCAAGGAGCGCCTTGTGGTTGAAAACCTTACGGTGCTCGATTCCGACGGCGTGAAGCGGCTCGACAACGTGAGCTTTGCCGCCTACGGCGGCGAAATTTTGGGCATTGCGGGCATTACCGGCAGCGGTCAGCGCGAGCTTTTGGAAGCCATTGCGGGCCTTCAGAAAATTGAGCCGGGCAGCGTCATCCGTTTCATGCCGCCCGATCAGGAAGAAGTCAACCTTGTGGGCAAAAGCCCGCTTGACATTTACAAGCTCGGTGTAGGCCTTGCGTTTGTGCCGGAAGACCGTTTCGGCATGGGTCTTGTAGGCTCCATGGATCTTGCTGACAACGTAATGCTTCGTAGCTACAAAAACGGAAAATCCATGTTTACCGACAGGAAAACCCCAAGGGCGCTCGCGCAAAAAATCGTGAACGACCTCGAGGTCGTTACGCCAAGCCTTAACATCCCCATCCGCAGGCTTTCGGGCGGCAATGTGCAAAAGGTACTGGTGGGCAGGGAAATCGCCTCCTCACCGTCGCTCCTTCTCTCCGCGTACGCTGTACGCGGGCTCGACATCAACACCTCCTATACCATCTACCGGCTGCTCAACGAACAGAAGGCGCGCGGCGCGGCGGTCGTGTATGTTGGTGAGGATCTTGACGTGCTCTTGGAGCTGTGCGACCGCATCCTTGTGCTGTGCGCCGGCAAGGTAAGCGGCATCGTAGAAGGCCGCGGGGCAAAGAAAGAGGATGTCGGTTTGATGATGACGCATTTGGGAGAGGAGGCAAACGCATGAAAAAGGTACGTACTTGCAATCCGGAACCCGCTGTGCGCATCGCCAAGCGTGGCGTGGTAATGCCGTTCTGGAAATCCATGGGCATTCGTGCCATCGCGCTTTTTGCGGCGCTGGTGGTTTGTGCCGTTATTATTTTCGCGATTGTGAAAATGAACCCCATAAAGGTTTATGGTGCCATGTTTGAGGGTGCTTTCGGCACCGATAAGCGCATGTGGGTAACCATCCGTGACATGATGATGCTCCTTTGCATCGCCATCGGCCTTGCGCCGGCATTCAAGATGCGCTTTTGGAACATCGGCGCGGAAGGCCAGGTGCTTATGGGCGGCCTTGCCTCTGCGGCGTGCATGATCTATTTGAGCAAATACATGACCACATTACCCCTCATGCTTCTTATGATGCTTGTAAGCGTTCTGGCTGGCGGCGNNATGCTTGTAAGCGTTCTGGCGGGCGGTGTTTGGGGGCTTATTCCGGGCTTTTTCAAGGCCAAGTGGAACACGAACGAAACCCTTTTCACGCTCATGATGAACTACATCGCCATACAGATCACGGCTTACTTTGTTGCGCTTTGGGAAAACCCCATCGGTTCCAACACCGTGGGCGTGATCAATGCAAAAACAAAGATCGGCTGGTTCCCCGAAATTTTCGGGCAGCCCTATGCGCTCAATGTCATCCTCGTTCTTGCGCTGGCGGTTGGTATGTTTGTGTACCTTCGTTACAGCAAGCAAGGTTACGAGATAGCCGTTGTAGGTGAAAGCGAGAACACCGCGCGTTACGCTGCCATCAGCGTACCCAAGGTCATCACGCGCACCATGTTTATTTCAGGTGCGCTGTGCGGCATCGCGGGCTTCCTCGCGGTATCGGGTGCGAGCCACACCATTTCTACAAGC
>DLFZ01000010.1:171-4336 GCA_002482435.1 Christensenella sp. UBA7707 | reverse complement strand
GCAAGGATGCGATCGTGGCACAGGAAACCGCCTCCGGCAGGATCATGATCCCCGGTGCCGCTTCCGGGGTCAACGGCAGCACCACCTTCCTGCTTCCCATCACCGTGCCCACGGGCTCCGTTTCCGGCACGGCGAAGATCAAGCTGACACTCGCCTTCTACTCTACTGAAAGCACGACCGAGCCCGGTGAACCGGTTACCTATACCGAATACGTTGTGGACGCCAATGCCGCGCTTGACAACAGCGCAAGNNAGTCTGTCACCCTTACGGTTCCCGTTAAAAACGGTGACAACGGCGGCAACGACGGCGGCTCCTCCACCCCCGGCTCGGCCTTCCGCCTTAGCCCCGTGGACGCAAACGGCACACGCGTAAACGCCCCGAGCGGCAACTACGGCGACAAAGTGACCGTGCGCATACCGCTTGTGGCAAAAGCAAGTGTATCAAGCGTAACCATTTCGCCCGTCATCACCACAAGCCTCGACACGTTCCCGTTCGTGATTTCGAATGTGGACTATACGCTCAGCTACCCCGGCCCCGTGAACGCCGGGCAGGTTATCATGTTTGAATACACCTTTACGCTGAGCAAAAAGGTAACCGCCGGCGTGAAGCAGATTGACTTCACCATAAACGCCGCGGGCGGCTCGTGGGACCCTGTGGGTACCACCTACACCGATAAGGTGAGCATTTTCCTCACCGTTGTGAAGGGCGCTACCGCCTCGGACGGCACCGGCACGCCTCCCGCCGTATCGACCCCGAAGCTGATTGTAGAATCCTACACCTTCAGCACCGATAAGCTTTACGCGGGCGAAACGTTCGACGTTACCTTCGTGCTGCGCAACACCTCGGAAACGGAAACCATCCAGAACCTCCAGATTCACATTGTGGATGCCTCCAATACCGTGCTCCCCGCGAGCGCGGGTTCCAACACCCTCTATGTCGCAAAAATCGGCAAGGGCGAAACGCATACGGAAACCCTTTCGCTCCAGAGCACGCCGGGTGCCGAAGCCAAGGCCTACACCTTGAGCCTTGATATGGATTATGAAGCCGCTTCCACCAAAACCGCCTACAAGGCTTCGGAAACCATTGCGGTACCCATTCTCCAGAAAATCCGCGTGAAGGCCGATAACCCCATCGTGTACGACGAGGCGTGGGCAGGCTCCCCGTGCGCGATGTACATCGCGTTTTACAACCTCGGCAAATCCACGGTGTACAACTGCACCGTTTCCATTGAAGGCGAAGGCCTTGCCATGGAAGAAGGGTACTTCGGCGGCAACGTGGCCTCCGGCAGTACCATGAATGCGGATTTCACCATCATCCCCTCGGTCGCGGGCGACATCAGCGCCAATGTTGTGATCGCCTATGAGGATGTTTACGGCGAAGCCTACGAGCTGAAAATGCCCGTGAGCCTGTTCGTCAACGACTCCGCCAACATGGGCGGCGACGGCGGCGTCGTAGACGGCGGCGTGATTGAACCCATGCCGGGCGTAGACGGCAAACCCATTGATGGCGGCTTCCCCATTGACGGCGGCATGCAGCAAGGTATGCCCACATGGGTATGGATCGCCATCGGCGTAGCCGTGGCTGCGGGCGTAGTCGTTCTGATCGTTCTTCTTAAGCGCAGGCGCAAAAAGGAGTTGGAGGAAGTATGAAACCAGCGGATCTGCTCCGCACGGCATTCATGAACCTTTGGAGGCGCAAGCTTCGTGCCATATTGACGGTGCTCGGCATGGTCATCGGCACCGCCTCCATTGTGGTCATGGTTTCGCTGGGCATCGGCATACAGCAGGCCACGCTAGAAAGCTTTGAAAACACCGGCAGCCTTACGCTCATTCAGGTAAACTCCTACAAGTGGGTAGAAACCGACAATGGCAAAGGCGGTTCCTCCACGGAAACGATTCTGAACAAAAAGAGCGTGGAGGCATTCAAGCAGCTGCCCGGCGTGAAGGCCGTTATGCCCATGATCACGGGCTACGGCATCATCAAAAGCGGCCAGTACGTTTGCGACGCGAGCATTCTGGGCATCGACATGAGCACCGCCGAGCAGTTCGGCATCGAGCTTGCAAGCGGCAGCCTGCCCTCGAGCTACCATGGCGGCAGCAACTACGAGATCGTATTCGGCAGCTACATGCTCAACAACTTTTACAACCCCAAAAACGGCAAGCAGGCGATCGATCGCAATGGCAACCCCAAAGTTACCATCGATTCCCGCTTCCAGATGACGTTTGACTATAACAACATTTACAACTACGACATGGGCGGCGACGGCACCCAGCAAAAGGGCAAGTTCTACAAGGTATCGCCCGTGGGCGTGATGAGCGAAGCCTCCAACGATTTCTCTTGGTACTGCCTGATGGACATTGAAGCGCTTTTGAAGCTCGCCAAGGAAAACAAAAACTTCATGAACGTGGAAACCGACAGGTACTATCAAGTGTACGTCAAGTGTGAAGACATCGACGACGTAAAGACCGTAAAAACCGCCATCGACGAAATGGGCTACGGCACCTACTCGCTGCAAGACGCCGTGGAAATGGCGCAAAAGAGCACCCAGCAGATTCAGTACCTGCTTGGCGCCATCGGCAGCGTATCGCTTCTTGTTGCGGCCATCGGCATCATGAACACGATGATGATGAGCATTTACGAGCGCACCAAGGAAATCGGCATCATCAAGGTGCTCGGCTGCCGCATGTCAAACATCGCGGGGCTGTTCCTCACCGAATCCGCCTACATCGGCCTGTTCGGCGGTGGCATAGGGCTTGGTTTAAGCTATGGGCTTGGCATGCTCATCAACACCTTCGTCGCAAACAGCGGCTTCAAGAGCGTGATTCCGCCCTACCTTGCCATCGGCGCGGTGGTGTTCTCCATCGCGGTGGCGATGTTCTCCGGTTTGTATCCGGCGCTTCGCGCCATGCGCTTAAGCCCGCTCACGGCCATCCGCACGGAATAAAGGCGATTAACAAACTTGTTTCCCCCCATATACAAAAGCCGCCGCGTAAAACTACGCGGCGGCTTTTTTTGCATGTATCAGCCCTCAATAGTATGGTCTATGTTTTCGCACGTTTCGCTTCCCCACCAAAAACGCCAAAAAACAACACCCGCGCGGTGTTGCCGTGCGGGCGTTGGAACGGTTTGTTCAGTTCATGCCGTAGCGCTGTTTGAAGCGGTTTACGCGTCCGCCGGTGTCGATCAGCTTCTGACGACCCGTGAAGAACGGATGGCACTTGGAGCAAATTTCAACCTTGAGCTCGCCCTTGACGGAACCGCTCAGAAAGGTTTCGCCGCATGCGCAGCGAACGGTGGATTCGCCGTATGACGGATGGATTTCCTTCTTCATGTTTCACCCTCCTCGTTTGTTTGCGCAGGGCGATTGCACCATCCTGCGGCAATTTCGTTTCCGGCTGGAATTTGCCAGCCGAACAGATGATATTATAGCGCAGCAAGTAGTGTAATTGCAAGAGTATTTTTCAAAAAACTGCCGTAAAACGGGGTTTTTTTGAACGGAATTACTTGCCAAAGCTCTTGCTGGCGGAATAGCCGTCGCGTTCGTACACACCAAGCCATCCGCGAAGCTTTATAAGGAACTCTTCGTTGGTTTCCGATTTGTCCATCATGCCGATGAGCTGCTCGGTCACGTCGGCCATGTTGCCGGAACTTAAGAGCCTGCGGATGGACATCACGCCCTCGCGCTCCTCGCTTGTAAGAAGAAGCTCCTCGCGGCGCGTGCCGGACTTGTAAATGTCGATCGCGGGGAAAATGCGCTTTTCGGAAAGCTTGCGGTCGAGGTGAATTTCCATGTTGCCGGTGCCCTTGAACTCTTCATAAACGATGTCGTCCATACGGCTTCCGGTTTCCACGAGCGCGGTGGCGATGATGGTAAGGCTGCCGCCGTTTTCAATGTTGCGCGCGGCGCCGAAAAAGCGCTTGGGCTTATGAAGCGCGCCGGGGTCCATACCGCCCGAAAGCGTTNNTTTCCCGTGCTGGGAATGACAAGGTTGTAGGCGCGCGCGAGGCGGGTGATGGAGTCCATTAAAACAACAACGTCTTTCCCCTGTTCCACAAGGCGCATGGCGCGTTCCTGTGCCATTTCCGCCACGCGGGTGTGGTGTTCAGGAAGCTCGTCGAACGTGGAGAAAAGCACTTCGCCCTTGATGGAGCGCTGCATATCCGT
>DLFZ01000010.1:0-149 GCA_002482435.1 Christensenella sp. UBA7707 | reverse complement strand
ACTTCCTCGGGGCGTTCGTCGATCAAAAGCACCATCAGATGAACGTCGGGGTAGTTGGTGGAAATGCCGTGCGCGATGTTTTTCAAAAGCGTGGTTTTGCCGCTCTTGGGCTGGCTTACGATCATACCGCGCTGGCCTTTGCCGATGGG
>DLFZ01000188.1 GCA_002482435.1 Christensenella sp. UBA7707 | reverse complement strand
ATTATGAGCACCGTAAAGGCACCCTGGCTGAAAAGCTACGGCAACATTCCCACACAGCTTCCTTACCCTGAGGGTACCCTTCAGGACGCGTTTGAGCGTGCCGCAAAGCAGTACCCCGACCATATCTCCTACGAATTCATGGGCAAGCGTACCGATTATGCGGAGGCCGTTGAAGAAATTCACCTGTGCGCAAGGGCCTTAAGGGCCATCGGCATTCGCGAAAATGACCGCGTTACCATTTGCCTTCCCAACTGCCCGCAGGCCGTTACCATGTTTTACGCTGTTAACATGGTGGGTGGCGTCGCCAACATGGTGCACCCGCTTTCGAGCGAAGGCGAAATCCGCTTTTATCTTGAGGATTCAAGAAGCGTCGCCGCCATCACGCTCGATCAGTTTTATGAAAAGTTCGAAGCTGCCCGCAAAGGCACAGCGCTCAAGCACCTCATCATCGCCAGCGTAAAAGACGCTCTTTCGCCTGTGATGAAGCTTGGCTATGCCGTTACCCAAGGGCGAAAGGTACCTTCCGTTCCCAAGGGCGCCGACGCGCTTTTGTGGAAAAACTTCCTCAAGCGCGCCAACTCCTTCAAGGGCGATCCCGCCGTAAAACGCGCGGCCACTGATCCTGCTGTCATCCTTTACAGCGGCGGCACCACCGGCACCACAAAGGGAATCCTTTTGACCAACCGTAACTTCAACGCGCTTGGCATACAGCTTGTATCCTCCAACGACTGCTTTACAAGCGACGCGGTGATGCTTTCCATCATGCCTATGTTCCACGGCTTCGGACTTGGCGTTGGCATTCACACCATGCTCATGAACGGCGCCACCTGCATTCTGGTGCCGCGCTTCACGCCGGATTCCATCGCGGGGCTCATCAAAAAGCATCGTCCAACCTTTATGGCGGGCGTTCCCACGTTGTATGAGGCGATTTTGCGTTCTCCCGCTTCGCGCGACCTCGATATGTCGTGCTTCAACGGCATTTTCTCCGGCGGGGATTCGCTTTCCATCGAGCTCAAAAAACGTTTCGACAAGTTCCTTCGCGAGCACAACGGCACCATTGAGATTCGCGAAGGGTACGGCACCACGGAGTGCGTAACCGCAAGCTGCGTTACGCCGGAGCACGAAAGCCGCGAAGGTAGCATTGGCGTGCCGCTGCCCGATATGTACTACAAAATTGTCCGCGTCGGCACGGAGGAGGAGCTTCCCTACGGCGAGGAGGGCGAAATTTGCCTTGCAGGCCCTACGGTGATGGTAGAATATGTCAACCAACCCGAGGAAACCGCAAGCACGCTTAAGGTGCATGCCGACGGTATGACATGGGTGCATACGGGCGACCTTGGCTATATGGATGAAGACGGCTTTATTTACTTCCGCCAGCGCATCAAGCGCATGATCGTAACGAGCGGTTACAACGTATACCCCTCGCAGATCGAAAACATCCTTGACGCAAACGAGCATGTGCACATGAGCTGCGTCATCGGCGTGCCCGACCCCTTGAAGGTACAAAAGGTAAAGGCGTTTGTCATGCTGAAGCCGGGCGTTGTTCCTTCCGACAAGGTGAAAAACGAAATTTACGAATACTGCACGCACCACATTGCTAAATACGCCATGCCTTACGACATCGAATTCCGGCAGATCCTGCCGAAAACCCTTGTGGGCAAGGTTGCCTACCGCGAGCTTGAGCAGGAGGAGCTGCAAAAAACCGTAATGCGCGCGTAAAGCGCGTAGCGTTTCAAAAAAGTGGCCTGCGCCACTTTTTTGAGGTTACAGGAACGTCCTGTGCCTGTGGCACGGTCGGCCGTTCCCGATAAGAAAGCCTTGCCGCGCAAGGCTTTACGCGAGCGCCGCACATGTCGCCGCTCGCGAACTCAGCCTCCGTGGGCCTTGGCCCCCGAAGCCCCCAATGGCTTTTGGACAGGCTGCGTGCGTAAGCTCCTTAAATTGATTATGAGTCCTTTCCAAGCCCGACGGAATTGCCGCCGGGTTTGGTTTTTTCGCATATTCGGTGCCCAGCAAAAAAGCAAAAACTTTTTTTGTAAAATCCCTTGACCCTCACGTTGCGTTATGGTTTATGGTATTTGTGAAGGGAGGCGAAACGGCATGAAAACCGTACATGAAGTAGCAAAGCTGGCGGGGGTGAGCGTGCGCACGCTGCACTACTACGACGAAATCGGCCTGCTCCATCCGGATGGGGCAAGCGAGACGGGCTACCGGCTCTATGGCGACAACGCCATGGAACGGCTCCAGCAGATTTTGTTCTTCCGCGAGTTGGGGTTCCCTTTGGGGGAAATTGCGGCCATGCTGAACGCGCCAAGCTACAACAAAACCGACGCGCTCAAAAACCACAAGGCGCTGCTGCTTTTAAAGCGCGAGCGGCTTGACGCAATCCTTTCGCTTGTGGACAGAGCGCTCAAAGGAGAAGAAACCGTGAGCATAAAAGAATTTGATATGACAAAGATCGACGAAGCGCGCGAACAATACGCCGCCGAGGCAAAGGCACGCTGGGGCGAAACGGATGCTTACAGCCAAAGTGAGAAGCGTACCGCCCGCTACACAAAGGACGACTGGGCAAAAGTATCCGCCGAATCCAACGCCATTTTTGAGGCGTTTGCCGCGCTTCGCGGCGGTGACCCCGCTTCAAAAGAGGCGCAAACGCTTGTCAGGCGTTGGAGGGACTTTATTTCCGGCAGCTTTTATGATTGTACGGATGAAATCCTTTCTGGCCTTGGTGAGATGTATGTGGAGGACGAACGCTTTACAAAAAACATCGACGCTTTCGGTGAAGGCACCGCACGCTTTATGTGTGACGCGATCCGTGTTTATGTGAAACACGCGTAACGCACAGGAACACCACCTTTATACGAAAAAACCAATGCCGCTCACTTTGAGCGGCATTGGTTTTTTAGGCTTCCTGTGCTTTCCAGCTTTTATAAAGGGAAGCGATCACCGCCTCGAGCGGTTCAGGCGCAAGCTCCACATCGCTCACATGGGGCATTTGCGAAAGCTCGTAAAGCACGCTCTGTACGGGCGTTGAGGAAGGTTCAAAGGCAAAGGTGTGTAGAAAACC
>DLFZ01000149.1 GCA_002482435.1 Christensenella sp. UBA7707 | reverse complement strand
AGATCCGCAATGGCGCTGCCAAGAACTGCGCAAAGCATGCCCCAAACGCCGCCAACCATGCCCGCCGCGAGGAATACGCCCGCGTCGCCAAGGTTCACGTAGCCCGTCGAGATCGGCAGCGGGATTACGACCAGCGTCAGCACCGTTACGATGCCCGCCAAAAGTCCGCAGAGCACAAGCTTTTTGGTGTTCATGTTACGACCTCCTGTAACCTGTTTTTAAGTCCACAACGTTTTCAAACGCCTCGCCCTTAAGAAGGTGCGAAATGTTTTTCGCGGCGATTTCCACCATGTTGTCGTGCGTTTGCTTCAGGTGGAAAAAGCCCGATACATGCGGGGTGATGAGCGCACCCTCCATGCGCCATAGCCTGTGCGTTTGCGGCAGCGGCTCGGGGTCTGTCACGTCGAGCCCGCAAAGCACGTCCCCGCGCTCCACGGCATCCGCAAGCGCTTCGGTATCCACCGCGTTGCCGCGCCCCACGTTTAAAAGGATGGCACCCTTTTTCATGTGCGAAATGCGCTCCTTGTCCATAAGCCCGCGCGTTTCACCGGTGTTGGGCATCACAAGGGTCACAACGTCGGCGCGCTCTAAAAGCGCGTCAAGCTCGGTCGTGGATATGCCCGCATACACCTCATCGGCATACGGCGGCTTGTCCGCATTTTTGCGGCGCACGCCGATGACGTACGCGCCAAGGCTCTTCACCTTGCGCGCGAACTCGCCGCCAATGTCGCCCATGCCCAAAACAAGTACCGTCAAATCCTCCACCGAGCGCACGGTGCCCATGTCGCGCCAAAGGCTTTTCGCCTGATTGTCGCGGTATTGGTGCATGCGCTTTAAAAACATGAAAAGCATCGCAAGAAGGTGTTCGCTGATGGCAAGCCCGAAAGCGCCCGTGGTGTTGCACAGCACGCAGCCCTCGGGAAGCGCGTCAACATAACCGTCCGCACCCGCACTAAGAAGCTGAATGAGCTTTAGTTTTTTTGCGTGCGCGAAAAGCTTCGGGTCTACGTTGCCGAAAATGGCGTCCGCCTGCTCCACAAGCGCCGCAGTCACCTGCTCCTTTTGTGCAAACGTGAAGTTGCAGCCTTCTCCCGCTTGATCAAGGCGCTTTTTGTGCCCTTCGTCCACCGGTATTGCCACAAGAATGTTCAACATACATAGTCCTCCGTGTCAAAGTCGCCGTATTCCACGCGGTAAAGCGTTAAGCCGTGCGCGGGGGCGGTAGGGCCTGCGTCAAAGCGGTTGCCGCTTGAAAGCGCACGCGCCAGCGCATCCGTTTCCATCCTGCCCATGCCGACTTGGAGCATGGTGCCAACGAGAATGCGCACCATGTTGTAGAGAAAGCCGCTCCCCGCCACGTCGTAGCAAAGGAGCCTGCCTTCGGTGCTCCATTCGGATTTGTAAATCGTGCGCACGGTGTTTTCCACCGTCGTTCCGGCGGCCTTGAAGGCCGCGAAGTCGTGCGTGCCCAAAATGCTTTGCGCCGCCTCGTTGAGCCTTTCTAAATCGAGCGGCACATGGACATGAAGCGCTGTATCCCTGTGAAAAACGCTCGCGTGGGCGCGATTTTCCACCTGGTAGCGGTAGTACTTTCTTAAAACGTCGAAGCGGGCGTGAAACCCTTCCGCCACGCCGCTAAACATCACGCGGATGTCGCACGGAAGGCCTGTGTTGAGCGCGTAAGCGTATTTATCGGCAGGTATGCGCGCGTCGGTATCGAAATGCGCCACCTGCGCGCGTGCGCTCACGCCGCTGTCGGTGCGGCCCGAGGCATGAAGCGTGACGGGCGCGCCTGTGAGCTTTTGTAGTTCCTTCTCCACAAGCGCCTGCACGGAAACCCCGTTTTTTTGTACCTGCCAGCCCACGTAGTTCGCGCCGGCGTATTGTATAACAAGCCTTACTCTCATGGTTATTCCCCAAGGGGCTTGATTTCCCCTGCAAGCGTCTGCACAAAACAAAGCTCGATTTGGCCGTTCACGATGTAAACCGTTACCACATCGTCGTTTTCCGTTTGCCCTAAAAGAAGCACCACCTCGCCGAACGCTTCAACGTCCGACGCAAAGCCCGAAGCCTTGCTTGCCGCTACGGCCTCGCTAAGGTCCTCCCCTTCCGCAAGCGCATAAATGCTCGTTTGCGCCTGCCCGCCCGCCGCGTACCAATCGTCCGGCACAAAGTCGTAGCCGTAGGCGTTCACCGTTTCGCACACCGCAATAAGCGGGTTTTCTCCGGCGCTTATGTACAAAAAAGCGGCCGCGGCGATGAGCGCCGCCGCCGCAACAAGAAGGATGATTCTTAACCGTTTGTCCTTCACAAGTGCCATATCAGTACCATACCGCCTGCACGGCGATGATCGCGCCGAGCATCACAAACACCAGAAGCGCCGCAACGCCATCTGATGCGCAAAACTTTAACTGCTTCATGCGCGTGCGCCCCTCGCCTCCGTGGTAGCAGCGGCTTTCCATGGCCATTGCAAGCTCGTCCGCACGGCGAAACGCACTTACAAAAAGCGGCACGATGATGGGGATCATGCTCTTGGCGCGCTTTACAAGCCCGCATGTTTCAAAATCCGCCCCGCGCGAAAGCTGCGCCTTCATGATTTTGTCCGCCTCCTCCAACAGTGTGGGGATGAAGCGGAGCGCAATGGTCATCATCATCGCAAGCTCGTGCGCCGGAAAGCCGATGCGCTTGAAGGGTGAAAGGAGCTTTTCGAGCCCGTCGGTAAGCGCAATGGGCGTTGTTGTGAGCGTCATGAGCGAAGTACCCGCCACAAGAAGCGTAAGCCTTATCAAAACGAACAGCGCCTGAAGCACGCCGCCCACGGTAATTTTTATGACCCACCAATCCACAAGCGCTTTTCCGGTTTTGATGGTAAACACGTTGAGGACGAACATAAACACAAGCACCCATTTGAGGGGCTTAAGGGATTTCCAAAGGTACGAAAACGGAAGCCGTGAAAGCGCCGCCGTAAACACAACAAACGCCGCCGCCACGGAAAACAGCCACATTTCGCTGATGGCAAACACCACCGCGATGTAGGCGATCATCAAAACGATTTTCGTGCGCGGGTCGAGCTTGTGCACCACAGAATCGCCGGGATAGTACTGGCCGAGCGTAATATCCTTAAACATGCCCACGCCTCCCCTTGATGAAGCGCACCATATCGTCGAGCTTGTAAATGCCTTCGTCGATGTTCACGCCGCGTTGGCGCAAAAGCAGAGCAAGCCGCGAAATTTGCGGCACGTCAAGCCCCGCGTCAAGGAGCATTTGCGTTTTTTCAAACACTTTTTCGGTTTCGTCCACACAAATAAGCTCGCCGCCCGAAAGCACAGCAATGCGGTCTGCGCAGCGCGCCACATCGTCCATGGAGTGGGAAACCATCACAACGCTGCAGTTGATGCTTTTTCGAAGGCTGTCGATGGTGTTGAGAATTTCCTTTCGTCCGAGCGGATCAAGCCCCGCCATCGGCTCGTCGAGCACGAGGTATTTGGGGTTCATGGCGATGATGCCCGCAAGCGCGGCGCGGCGCTTTTCGCCGCCCGAAAGCTCAAAGGGCGATTTGTTGGCAAAGCGGTTGGCGGGAAGCCCCACAAGGTGCATGGCCTCTTCCACCCGAACGGCGATTTCAGGCTCACTTAGCCCCATGTTGCGCGGCCCATAGGCAATGTCCTTGGCAACGGTTTCCTCAAACAGCTGGTACTCGGGGTACTGGAACACCATGCCCACAAGCTTTCGCCCCTGCGCGCGCTGCTTTTTGTCGTGCATGTCAAAACCGTCCACCGTTACCCTGCCGCTCGTGGGCTGAATCAACCCGTTGAGGTGCTGGATGAATGTGGACTTGCCGGAGCCCGTGTGCCCGATGATGCCCAAGAACTCACCCTCGTAAATGGTAAGGTCGATGTCCTTGACGGCGCTGAACGCGATGGTGCTCCCGCCCATGTAGGTGTGGGTCAGTTTTTCAACAACAATGGACATAACGCGTCCGCAATCTCCTCTACCGTAATCGCATCCCGCGGAATATCGAGGCCTTCGTCCAAAAGCCTGTCGCGAAGCTTCGCCATGGCCGGTACATCAAGCCTGTGGCGCCTCAAAAGCGCGGTCTGCCGGAACACGTCCTTGGGCG
>DLFZ01000122.1 GCA_002482435.1 Christensenella sp. UBA7707 | reverse complement strand
AAGGAATAAAATGGCGTTGTAAGCGCAAGTATTAGAAATGGTAAACGGCACAGTTTAAAAAGCTGTGCCGCTTTTTTTGTTCAAAGGTTGGCCTTCGCCGATTCGAATCAATAGGTTGCTTCAAAACTTCTACCTAGCTTTGACAAATGCGGCATCAACAACAGCGGCGCGCTTATCATTCGCGTTAAGAAACTGTTTTCGCAATCCACCGTTTCACACATCATGGACGCGGGGGAGGATGCCGTAAAAACAAGCCAAACTACAGGGGTTCATTTCGCGTTTTTCTCGCGTTTATATACCAATCGTAATCGTTCTTGCCGCACTGGTCGCCTTTTTGCCGCCGATTTTGGAGCTTGGTGACTTTCGTGTGGACGGCAACTATAGTGTACCGTGGTAATCAGCGACAAACTGAGGTCGCAAGCCGTGGAGGTGGTAAGAAAGCTTCGCGAAAAGGCGTGGCTTATGGCCATTCTGACGGGTGATAACGAAGCCTCCGCACGTGAAACCGCAAAAATCGTAGGAACCGACGGATTGTATTTCTCATTGCCCCCAGAGGAAAAGCTTTCCGTAATGCGCGGCATCCGCAAGGAACGGGGCGTCACGGTTTTTGTCGGCGACGGCATCAACGATGCACCCGTGCTTGCCGGAGCTAACGCGGGCTGCACCATTGGCCTTTCAAGTACAGATGCTGCAGGGGAAGCTGCCGACCCCTTATGCTTCTTCCTCAAACCATCGACCTTGCGCGAAGGACGATGCTGACCGCAAAAATCAGCGTTACGCTTGCCCTTGTCATCAAGGCAGCAGTGATGTTGCTTGGCTTGCTTGACTACGCGCAAACGTGGATGGCTGTATTTGCCGATGTTGGCGCGGCACCGTTGTGTGTGCTTGTGGCGTAGAATTTAATGCCCGCGCGAAAAAAGAAGGTTCCTTAAGTTGCTTCCATCAAAAAGCCGCTCGTCGAGCGGCTTTTTGAATCGGAAAATCGTTTGCGTCAAACGCCGTATCTTGCAGAATAAGCAAGTAGTAAATCTACAACCATACCATAGCTTTGCACGCCGGTTTCCTGTTTGTTAAACTTGAGGTAGTTGTCGTTTACTTCATTTACAGTTTCTTCTATGGGGCCTTCAAATGCGTCCCAATAGGTATTATAATCCGCAAGGTCGCGTTTCATTGCATCGCTGTAAGAGGCGTAAATCGCGGCGTATTTGTCGTAATCTGCATCATAGAGCTTGTTGGAGCAATGAATGAGCGCCAACATCACACCCGAATAGGCAATTGCCGGATCATCGGAACTGATGCAAGCGAGGTAAGCCATGAAGTTTGCCTCGTCCTCGCGCGCAATTCCCATAAAATGTGCCGTTTCGTGCGCAGCGCTTGAAAGAAGAAGAAGGGCGGGTTGATCTACATTAACGTTTGGCTCGGCAGTAAAGGGAACATAAATGCCAGCGATTCCCGCGTAGGAAAGCCCTTGCGAATAATAAACACCCTTTGCAACGGTTGCGTCAGACAGGAAAAGGTGGAGGTTGCCGTTGAGCGCTTCGTAGGCCGCGGGGATTTTTTTGAATTCGGCCCGATACCCTTGCGGCAAAACGAATACGCCATCATCATTCTCACTGACCTGGGCGCGTAGTGCCGCGGCGTTTTCAGCCAGCGTTTCACAGAGCGATTCAAGCTCCTCCACAGGCCGTTGCTCCACGTTAAGGCCCATCGTAACAGAAAGTGCGGGCCGCGCATAATTGAAACCCCACATAACGTAAAACAAATTCAGAAGAACACCCACCGTTATGCCTAGAGAAAGCAAAAAGCTAAAAAGGCGAACCACCCGTATTTTTCGAAAAACGAGCCCTAAAAGAAGCACGAGAACCGTAATCGCAAAAGATGCGGCAAGCGCATAAAGAAGAACCTCCGCCAAGGAAAAATTCGCTCGCGAGGTGAGCTTCGCAATCATGCCGCTGATGTGCGGATAAACGCCGTTTGAGTAATACTGCTCGATCCATTCCGGATATTTTGCCGCAAGGTCAGGCAAATAAAGACCCAAGGGAATCAACAGAAGCCACGGAAGCTTCCCAAGCTGTGCTTTCCACGCAGAGCGCGCGGTGCCATTGTTCATAAGTTCCTCCGCAAAGGCTCGTCCTGTCGGATGATTAGAGAGCCAATGGCCGTATCGTAAATTTTGTGCCAAAACAGGGAGAACGGCTTGTTCTGCAACGAGTTTATTATAACATAAAAAATCAATGCATTCGTGGCACAGTTGAAAACAAACGCATATTTTAGCGAAAATCAGCCGTTTGGCCGGTATTTTTCGAGCAGCTCGCGAACCCACTCGTAAGCGGGCGCCTCAATGACCGTGATCGCCTCCAAACCGCTTTCCGTTCCCGTGGGAAACATATAAATAGTAGGCCCGTTTCGGACACGGTTTTCGTACAACTGCGTATAAAAAAGTGCAAACGGTAAATATCCCTCACGGTAGACAAGAAGCGTTATTCTGCCGCAATCCATCGGCAAGAGAGCGTTGAGCGTAGCGTCCTTTTCTATGGCTATGCCGTAAAATTGCGCCTTCCCGTTTGCATCCGTAACGGCTTGCATGCCGTTTTCCGGTATGACAATGGTTGAATTTTCAAGCGGTCGCAGCGTGTAGGCATCCACAACGGAAACTTCCATATGTCCGTGCGGCTTTTGCATCAAAAGAAAAATCAAAACGCCTGTCGCGCAAACCGCAAGGCCGGCGAGCACAAAAAGCAGGAAGCGTGATGGCCTTGGAAGGCGAAAATCCTTTTTCGTAGAAATCACCCCTTTGCTCAAAATACTTTTTAACCATGGCGAATTCTGTGATATACTAAATAATTGTAGGTGCGTACACGGTTTGCGCGCCAAAAACGAGAAAGCTCGGCCGTTACAACGTGCTGATCCTTATAAATTTATAATGCTCGGAGGATTTTTATGAACCGTTATGAAAACAAGGCCTGGCGCGAATCCATGCGGATTCGGGTCGATTACAACAATATGATGTCTGACTTTATCGGGGAGCGCGGTATCCGCAAAGCGCAACTTGAAGCCGCGGAAGGCGCACTTGCCGCCGCAGCCGCCTCGCTTGAAGAAAAACGCGGGCAAATGAAATGGCGCGATCTGCCCTACAATCAGGATATCATTTTGCGCGACATGAAAGCGGCCGCAAGTTATGTGCGCGAAAACTTCGACAATTTTGTTGTGTTCGGCATTGGTGGCAGCGCCCTTGGTCCCATTGCGGTACAGCAGGCGCTTTCTCATCTTCGCTACAACGAGTTGCCCAAAGAAAAGCGTGGCGGTCCCAAGCTCTATGTGGAAGACAATGTCGATCCCGAGCGCATGGCGTCGCTGTTTGACG
Organism: Christensenella sp. UBA7707; assembly: GCA_002482435.1. Classification (GTDB taxonomy): domain Bacteria; phylum Bacillota; class Clostridia; order Christensenellales; family CAG-138; genus UBA7707. Next base: position 10,324 of record DLFZ01000122.1, on the reverse strand, counting down.
TGATCGATATAGAGCGGACGGCATTCAATGTAATCACAAAGTCCGGCAGCACGTCGGAAACGATGGCGCAGCTTCTGCTTGTGGTAAACCTTCTTAAAAAACGTCTCGGAGATAAATGGACGGATCATATCATCGCTACGACCGACAAAGACAAGGGCAATCTTATTAAAATTGCAAAAAGCAACAATCTTCGTACTTTCTATGTGCCCGACGGCGTGGGCGGCAGGTTTAGCGAGCTTTGCCCTGTGGGGCTTCTTGCGGCGGCGGTATGCGGCATCGACGTTGACGAGCTTCTGGCGGGTGCGGCATATGCCGATGAACTTTGTAAAAACCGTAACGTATGGAGCAATCCTGCAGCTACGATGGCGGTCCTTGAAAAGCTTGCGATGGACGCGGGATGCAACATCGGCGTAATGATGCCATACGCGGACTCGCTCAAATACATTGCGGACTGGTATGCACAGCTTTGGGCGGAATCCCTCGGCAAGGCGTACGATTTAACTGGCGCGCGCATCAACTGCGGCCAAACGCCCGTGAAGGCACTTGGCGTAACCGATCAGCACTCGCAGGTGCAGCTTTATACCGAAGGTCCGTTTGATAAGGTCATCACCTTTTTGCGTGTAGACGAGTACCGTCAGAATGTGGTTATTCCGCGTGCATTTGACGAGCTGCCCGACGTTGCGTTTTTAAGCGGACACAGCTTTAACGAGTTGATCCAGTCCGAACAGCGCGCCACCGAATACGCGGTTTTGAAAAGCGGCCATTTGAACAAAACCATTACCGTACCTGAGGTTAACGCTTTTACGATCGGCCAGCTTTTGTACATTTTCGAGGTACAGACCGCTTTTGCGGGCGAGCTTTTGAACATCAACGCTTTCGATCAACCCGGTGTTGAGGAAGGCAAAAACGCAACCTACGCGCTCCTAGGAAAGCCCGGCTACGAACAGAAGAAGGCTGAGCTTGACGCGGCACCCCGCAAAAACGCACGTTACACCGTTTAAAATTATTGAATTCATATGGCGGCGTGTTTTAAAGCGCGCCGCCGTTACACTTATGAGCTTTTTGTAAACATCCAAACGTCGCGCTTTTGTTTCTCTTAAAATTAAGTTAAAATCATAAAAAGCGATGCGTCGTTTTTACGCTCTCAATCCATGCAATGTGAGCAAACATCGTTATAAATTTATGTAAAAAATGATTGCGGCCGGTTTGCCGCGGGGGAGGAAGGTCATGCACAAAAAAGCAATCGTATGGGTGCTTACGGTTTTACTGCTGCTTGTCCATACAGGCTGTGCGCAAAAGGAAACGACCTCAACGCCTGTGGAGACAACTGCTGCTATATCTGCCGAGCCATCGCCGTCGCCGATTTTAGAGAACAGCGTGCCGCACCTCATTGGCTTTATAATTGCAGGCGATGGCGCGATTGGCACCTATATGGCGATGTACGGTTTTTTGCATACCGCAGAGATCCTGGGGTACCCTGCAAAGCTTTACCGTGCGACCGGCATTGAAAACGCGAAAAAGGCCGTATCCGAAGCGGTTGCGGATGGCTGCAAGGGCCTTCTTGTGTTTGACCCATCCGGCATCAACGACGAGGCCGTAAGGCTTGCCGTGCAAAGCGGCTTACATGTGGTGGTGCCGTATCATACATGCAGCGTGGAAGGTATTGATGCAAACATCGTTGCGGACACCTCCGAGTATGTGGAAGAGGTAGCACGCGGGCTTAGCGTGCGCATGATCGAGCGTAGCCTTAAATCCGGCCGCATTCTTGTTTACGGAAGCAACACGGCAGCCATTTACGAAGAATTTGTGCAGGATATCGCGGCTTATTACCCGCAGTTTGGTGTAGCGGCATTTGATCGTACAGCGCAGAGCGAGCAGGGCGCAATTGATGAGCTGGCGCAGTTTTTGCTTTACAACCGCGATATCAAAGGCATGTATGTGGCTGATTCGGATTTGGCATCCATCGCTGTTTCGGCACGTTCCAAGGCAAGAAGCCTGTTGAAGGCAAACGGGGCGCCTTCGCCTACGCCTGTGCCGTCGCTTGCGCCGGGTACAACCGCTGCGCCCACGCCAAACCCCTCGCTTTTGAGCGATATCATCATCACCGTGTTTGCAAGCGGGCTGAGCGATGAGAATTATGCGCTCTTCAACGGCAGCGATATTTATGGGCTTTGTATCGAACCTTATTATGAAACCGCAGCGCAGGCAACAATGACGCTTGATAAGCTCATAAACGGGGATACCGTTCCCTCGGTATCCCGCGTGAACCGCCCCATCGCATACGCGGATACCATCGACAAGTATTTGGCGATTCAGAAACAGGTAAAGGAATTGTTCGGCTTGAGCTGAACCAAGTTATGATCGACAAAAAACTATTGAAACGCATAGATTGGTTTACGCTTTTGCTTGTGTTTACGCTCTTTGGCATAGGCATTGTCAGCATGGCCAGTATTATGGCTTCGCCGTTTGACGGGCAGGAAAGCTCCATTGGCGATTATATGGCGAAGCTTAACCTTACCTATGTCAACAAGCAAATTGCGGGCTTTTTTGTGGGCCTTGCGGCCTGCATCGTCGTAATCATCTTCGACTATCAGGTTTTAAAGCCTTTTATCAAGTACATTTACATTGCAAATGTGTTGGTGCTTGGCGCGCTGTTCCTTGCAGACAAGCAAAGAGGTATTCACGGCTGGTTTATGATTTCATGGCTTGATCGTGCCATTCAACCGGCTGAGCTTTGCAAAATCAGCATCATCGTGATGCTTGCAAAAGCGGTTTCACAATCCATGGACAAAAATGGGGGGAAACTCAAGGGGTTCCGTTCGGTGCTCGAGGCGGTGGCTTATTGCGCGATACCAACGGTGCTCGTTATGCTGCAGCCCGACTTTGGAACGGCGTTTGTATACATTTGCATTTTGGTATTCATGTTTTTTGTGGCGAAGATCGCCTGGGGTTATATCTTAACGGCGGCAGGCACACTGGCCGCGGGGCTGCCGCTTGCTTATTTCTTTTTGATGAAGCCGGAACAGCAGGCGCGCATCAACGTATTTCTCGATCCTTCGCTTGACCCGGCCGGAAAAGGATACAATGTCAGCCAGTCGAAAATTGCCATCGGGTCCGGTCAACTGTGGGGAAAAGGGTTCTTCTCATCGGATACGATGGCGCAGCTTCGCTTCGTACCGGAGCGGCATACGGATTTTATTTTTGCCGGCATTGTGGAGGGCATAGGTTTTGTGGGGGGCACGGCGATCATCGTGCTATACTTCATCCTCGTTTTCCGCTGGCTCTACATCGCGCTCAAGGCCAAAGACAACTTTGGTACCTGCATTGTGGTTGGCGTAATGGGTATGCTCATCGCCCACGTGTTTGAAAACATCGGAATGACCATTGGCCTTACGCCGGTCACTGGAATCCCGCTGCCGTTCATTAGTTACGGCGGCTCGAACCTTTTAACCAACCTCATCGGCGTGGGACTTGTGGTAAACATATGGATGCGAAGGCCGCAAAAGCGCTGAAACGCCTAGATAGAACCGAATGATGCGATACCCCCGGTCATATACATAAACGTGTTAAAAGACAGGGGGTTTTTCTATGCCGCTTGAACGGGTGCAGCTTTCGGATTTTGTAGTTGACAAGGCGGGCGGACGCGGCTTCTCGCGTTTTCAAAATCGCACACACGGAAAACGCGGCAAGCACGGCGTGCAATTTGGCGCGGGTTCAATGTTTGTAAAGCTTGGCATATGTGCGTTCATGTGCGCGCTGGTACTTTTGTTAAGTGCGCTTCAAAACGGTGCAAATGACGCAGTAGGCGCAAGCTACACTGCCGACTCTTCTACCGACGATGAATTTGACGAAACCTTAGGCAAACTTAAATTTGTGGAGCTTCCGGGGATTTTGGAGGTTTTTGCGGCGCAAGATAAGATTGCACTTGCTGTAAATTACGACGCCGCCGAACTTCTTGCCGATGATACCATGCTGATGCTCGTTTCAGCGGCGGCGCAAACGGTGAGCCTTCCCGTTGACGGGCGGGTAAAAGCCATCGGCGAAGACGACAAACTTGGCGGTTATGTGTGCATCACCTCCGCAAACGATTCGGAGATTCAATACTATGGGCTTTCGAGCATTTCCGTGGAGGAAGGGCAATCTCTTAAAGCACTCGATAGTTTGGGCGTGATCGAGGCAGGAGAATCGCTGTTTATTAAAGTAAACGTAAGCGGCCGTCCTGAAAACCCAACGCAGTTTTTCGAAGTGGGGGAGGATGGCATATAGTACGTTTAGGACAAATTGGCAATACGGTTTTACGCAGCAGCCCGCTTGTGCTGCTGCTTGTATTTTTCGCATTTCTAAGCAACAATCTCCCCAGCCTTCTTCTATCGCTTCTGGCGCTTTCGCTGCACGAACTGTGTCACGCGCTTATGGCGCGTGGGCTCGGCTATGCGATTGCGGCCATTGAGCTGGAACCGTTCGGGTTTGTTGCGCAGCTTGAAAAAACCGTGAATGACCGATGGGATGAACTGTTGATCGCCGCCTCCGGTCCCCTTTTCAGCCTAATAGCGGGGCTTGTATTTCTTGCGGCAAAAAACTTGATCGGCACCGGATTTTTATATTTTGAGGAGTTCGGACGGATTAACCTTTGGATTGCGGCAGTCAACCTGCTGCCCGCGCTCCCGCTTGATGGCGGACGTGCCGCAAAGGCCGCCGTTACGGCGGTTTTGAGCGAAAAGGCGGCGGTACGCCTGCTTTCGGGGTTTGGTATGGCCGCGGGCTCCGTATTTTTCGCGCTTGGCGCGTGGCTTCTGTTAAACAGGCAAATAAACCCCACGTTCATCATCTGGGGGTTGTTTTTGCCGCTTGCAGCGCTAAGAGAATGGCGTGCACAAAGGGGATACCGTGTTTTTTCCATGATAAAGCGCATGGGTGTGCTGAAAAGCGGAGGTACGGCAGCGGTACACTGCTTGGCGGTGCATCAGTCGCTTAACGCAAAAGCCGCCATGAAGCTCTTCGGCGACAGCCGCTATGTTGTTTTGTATGTGGTAGACGATGAAATGAAAATGCTCGGTGAGCTTGATGAAGCTTCCGTCTTAAACGGCCTTGCCGTTTTAGGTCAGGAGGCGAGGCTTTGCGACATATTAAGGAAGCTTCGTTGACCTTGTATGTGTTTGGTGTTAAAATGAAACGACCGAAAAAGTCTGGAGGATGCTTTGAATCACAAGTTGTTGGAAAGTCTTTTTGATCGTGTGGAAAAGCCCGCAAGGTATACCGGCGGGGAGCTGAATCAAATTGTAAAGACCGATGCTCCCGTAAAATTTGCGCTTTGTTTCCCCGATGTATACGAAATTGGCATGTCGCACCTGGGTTCCAGGATCTTATATAACATTATCAACCAAAGAAGCGATGCGCTTTGCGAGCGCGTCTTTGCGCCTTGGCCGGATATGGAGGCGCTTTTGCGCGAAAACGGGCTTGGTACGTTTTCGCTGGAAACGCATCGCGACCTGCGCGAATTTGATATTGTCGGTTTTTCGTTTCTTTACGAAATGGGCTATACCAACCTTCTTACGATGCTTGAGCTTTCGGGCATTCCTTTTTATGCGAAGGATCGTGGGGAGGCCATGCCTCTTGTAATAAGCGGCGGCCCTTGCGCTTGCAATTCCGAGCCTGTTGCGCCTTTTCTCGACGCGGTTCTCATCGGCGATGGCGAAGAGCTGATCGGTGAGTTTTTGGATGTGTATTTGTGCGAAAAGAAGAAGGGTGTCTCAAAGCACGCGCTTCTTTTGGCGCTCTCAAAGATCGAGGGTGTTTACGTACCCGCGTTTTACGAGCCGCAGTATGCACCCGACGGTATGTTTTCGCACATGGACAAGCTTGAAAAAGAAGCGCCCGACCGCCCAAAACGGCGCGTGCTCAAAAACCTTGACGCGGCGAAGTACATCGGAAACCCAATCGTGCCCTTTATGCCGATTGTTCACGATAGGCTTGCGCTTGAGCTGTTTCGCGGCTGCACACGCGGCTGTCGGTTTTGCCAGGCGGGCTTTATTTACCGCCCCATCCGCGAGCGTAAAAAAGAGACGCTTATGGAGCACGCACGCTCGCTTGTTTCCTGCACCGGTTACGATGAAATTTCACTGTTCTCTTTAAGCACCGGCGACTATTCCGAAATCCATCAACTTGTGCCGGAAATTATCGATGAATTCAAGCAGCAGCGCGTTTCCGTGTCGCTGCCGTCGCTGCGCATCGATTCTTTTTTGAAAGACAACCTTGAGCAAATGCAGTCCGTGCGAAAAGCGGGGCTTACGCTTGCGCCTGAGGCGGGCACGCAACGGCTTCGCGACGTGATCAACAAATGCGTCACTGAGGAAGACCTTTTAAGGAGCGTGGGCGACGCCTTTGAAGCCGGTTGGACGGGCCTTAAGCTTTATTTCATGATCGGCCTTCCCACGGAAACCGACGAGGATATTTTGGGCATTGCCGACCTTGCAAAAAAAGTCGTAAATGTGTATTACTCGCTTCCCAAGGAAAAGCGGGGCAAAGGCTTCCGCGTATCCGTCAGCGCGTCCTCCTTCGTTCCAAAGCCGTTTACGCCCTTTCAGTGGGAGGCGCAAAACGAAAAGGAAGAGTTGATGCGAAAACAGCAGCTCTTAAGAAACGCGCTTCGCAGCATTCGCGGGGTGGAGTTTTCCTATCACGCGCCGGATATCAGTATTTTGGAGGCCGTATTTGCGCGCGGCGACAGGCGGCTTGCGCCGCTGCTCGTTGCGGCATACCGCAACGGTGCGCGGTTTGACTCGTGGGACGAGCATTTTAAGCTCTCCGCATGGAACGCCGCTTTTACCTCCTGCGGTCTTGATCCGGCGTTTTATGCACACCGCCAGAGAAACGAAGATGAGGCGCTTCCCTGGGGGCATATCGACATGATCGTTACCGACAAATACTTGAAAGCCGAAAACAGCCGCGCGCACAAAGAGCAGCTCACGCGTGACTGCCGCGATGGCTGCAACGGCTGCTTTGGGGAATGTTATGCGGATTATTGCAAGGTTTGAAAAGCAAGGGGCGGCACGTTTTGTGTCGCACTTGGACGTGCAGCGGCTGTTTCAGCGCGCTTTCCGGCGTGCTGAAATACCGGTTGCTTATTCCCAAGGGTTCAACCCGCACCCGGTACTTGCGTTTGCCACGGCACTTTCCGTTGGCTTTACAAGCTCGGCCGAGTGGCTTGATGTACGGCTTGAAAACGAAATCGATTCCGATCAGTTCATGAAGCGCGTCAATGAAGCGCTTCCAAGCGGTTTTCGTGTACTGGAGGCTGTATTTGCCGACGATACCGTTGCGGCATTGAGCGCTCTGATGTGTGCGGCGAATTATACGGTGAGCTTTTTGTGCGCGGTAAACGATGCTGCGCTTCAAACCGCCATCGACTCGCTTTTGGGCGGGGAAATCATCGTCAACAAGCATACCAAGGGTGGTATGAAGGACGTTGACCTTCGCCCCAAGCTTTACCGGCTCGTTTTTGACAAACCGGGCAAACTTCTCATAACAGGGGAAGTGAGCGCGCAGGGAAGCCTTGGCGTTGACCTTTTGATGGAGGCGCTTTTCGCGCGGCTTGGTGAGGAATATCCGTATGCCGTACATCGCAGCGCGCTTTACTCAAAGGACGGGCTTATCATGCCGCGTTTCGGTTAAAATACGAACGAAAAGAGCTTCGGCTTTTCAAATACGGAGAAGGTTACATGGGCAAGGAGATCATCGTCGACATTAACCCGTACCAAACACGCGTCGTCCTTTTGGAAGATGGTACGCCCGGTGAAATTTTCATTGAGCGCCGTGGTCGCGAACGGTTGGTGGGCAACATTTACAACGGTAGGGTGCAAAACGTTCTGCCGGGAATGCAGGCGGCGTTTGTGGACATCGGCCTTGAGCGCAACGCCTTTTTGTACGCAGGCGATATTACCGTAGACAAATCCGATTTCACATTCAACGGTGCGGCGGCCGATATGCGCTTTGAAGTGCCCAACATCCGAGACATCGTAAAACCCGGTCAGGAGATTATGGTACAGGTGCTCAAAGAGCCTGTCGGAACAAAGGGTGCGCGCGTCACAACACACATCACGCTCCCCGGGCGCACGCTTGTTTTAATGCCTTCTGTCAACTACGTAGGGGTATCGCGCCGCATTGAAAACGAGGCGGAACGCACACGCCTTAAAGAGGCGATGGAACGCTTGAAACCGCAGCACATGGGCGTCATCGTTCGCACCGCCGCCGAGGGAAAAACGGAGGAGGAGTTTTCCTCCGACGTGCAGTTTTTGGTGCGCATCTGGGAACGCATTCAGCAAAAAAGCAGGCTTTCGCCCGCGCCACGGCTCATCCACGCGGAAGAGCCGTTGATCTTCCGTACCATTCGCGATCTTTTCACCCCCGATGTGGAGCGCCTTGTCATCAACGACAGGGAGTTTTTTGAGCGCGTGCAGATCGTAGCGGGCATCATCTCGCCGACGCTGCGCGACCGAGTAGTGCTGTACGATGAAATTCCCGATATGTTTGATGTGATGGGGCTTGAATCGGTGATCGACAAAGCGCTTGCGCGCAAGGTTTGGATGAAAAACGGCGGGTATATCATCATCGACCAAACCGAGGCGCTCACCACCATCGACGTCAATACCGGAAAATATGTAGGAAGCAACGACAACCTTCAGGAAACCATCACCGAAACCAACTGCGAAGCTGCTCGAGAAATTGCGCGCCAGCTGAGGCTTCGCGATATCAGCGGCATCATCATTGTGGACTTCATCGATATGGATGAAATCGCCGATAAGGAACGCGTGCTTGAAACACTTAAGGCCGAGCTAAAAAAAGACCGCACAAAATCCAACGTTCTTGGCATTACGCAGCTTGGGCTTGTGGAGATGACGCGCAAAAAGACGCGCCAGTGTATTGGGCATACGCTTCAAACCTCCTGCCCGTACTGCGGTGGCGACGGTAAGGTGCTTTCACCGGAGACCGTGCTGATGAAGGTCAGAAAAAAGCTGATGCGCGCCTATCATGAGGAATCCGCCAAGAATTACCTTGTGCGCGTTCACCCGAGCGTTGCGTCTATCATTGAGGAAAACCACACCCCGGAAGCGCCGCTTTTGCCGGTTTGCGCGGGCAAAGCCGCCTATGTGTTGGCGGACGAGACAATGCACGTTTCAACCTATGAGGTAAGCGCTGTCGGCTCGGAAGAAGAGCTTTCGCGCATAAGGCACGGCTGCAAACAATATTAAGGAGGGCATATGGAGTACACCGTGAAACCGCTTACAAAGGAATTGGGGCAAGCGTTTGCGAACTACCTTTCCGGTTTGGATTTTTCATATGCACCGCACTGGGCGGGCTGTTTCTGCCGCTACTACTATCTCGACGATCCCATGGACGAATGGAAAAACCGCACCGCTGAGCAAAACCGCGAGGAGGCTATTCGAGAAATCGAAAACGGAAACATGAACGGCTACCTGGCATACGAGGGTGAGCGCTGCATCGGTTGGTGCTGCGCAAGCTCGCTCGATTCGCTCAAACGCCTCAAACAGGAGCTTGGTGCGTGCCTGAAGGAAGAAAACGCCGGTGGTGTCGCTTGCTTTGTAATCCATCCTGAATACAGAGGGAGGGGCGTTGCAAGGCTTCTTTTAAAAACGGCAGTGGAGGATTTCCGCACGCATGGCTGCGGCGCGGTGTACGCCGCACCTTTTGCACTTCCCTCGGAGCCCGTAAAACAGTACAGGGGAACACGCGCCATGTATGAGGAGCTTGGTTTTAAAGAAATCGAGCGCCACGACAGCGTAAGCGTGATGCGGCTTGATCTGCGGGAAGATTGATTTTTCTTGAATTAAGTTTGTTTTATCTTAAAAAGCCTTCCGTTTCGTGTCCGCGAAACGGAAGGCTTTTCTTGTTGTAGTTTTAAAAATGCGTTAACCCGCGTTTTCAAACTGGCTGTTGTAGAGCTCAGCGTAAAAGCCCTTCTTATCAATCAATCCCTCATGCGAGCCTTGCTCCACAATGTCGCCGTCGCGCATCACAAGAATGAGGTCGGCGTTGCGGATGGTGGAAAGACGATGGGCGATTACAAAGCTTGTGCGGTTTTTCATGAGATTGTCCATCGCCTTTTGAATGAGCACCTCCGTACGCGTATCCACGCTGCTTGTCGCTTCGTCGAGGATGAGGATTTCCGGATCCGCGAGGATGGCGCGTGCAATCGTTAATAGCTGCTTTTGCCCCTGCGAAATGTTATCGGCCTCCTCGTTGAGTACCATGTTGTACCCATCGGGCAGCGCGCGCACGAAATGATCCACCTGTGCGGCCTTGGCGG